>CAUZOD010000117.1:0-8470 GCA_963581115.1 Phycisphaerae bacterium
AATTAATAGATCACGTACGCTGGTAGGCGTGCTCAATCCAATCTCTGACTCGTAGTTGGCAATGACAGGAGAGCGGTGGTCAGACACAGGTTCAGGTGGACTGGGCAGCAGGTGCACATTGCATGCATCGTGGCCTCCCAGGGACAACCGCCCCCAGTTGACCCTGGCCCGGTCAAGCGCATCCTGCACAACAGCAAGGGTCACCTGTGACTGATCGGCGCCTTGTCCGAATGCACCAACGATATGGTTGGCCCACGAACGGGCGTAGGAGCCGTCAAGCTCCGCGACCTCCGCAAGTGTCACAGTCGGCCCCCGGACCTCAGCCTGATCGTGCAGACGAATCGAGTCGCCATCGGTCGGCCTAATGAATCCCACAATGCATGACGCTGCCAGCCAAGTAGCGATCCATCCCCGCCACCCGACAGGCCGGAAAAGAAAATCTTTCACTACCAGTGCGATATTTTGGCCCATAGCCTTACTGCCATCGCTTAATAAAGATCAGAATCGCCTCAGATTGCTGATCACCTGGAGGGTCTCGTCCGCAGCTTGTATGGTCTGGCTGTTCATCTCAAAGGCTCGCTGTGTCTTGATGAGACTGATCAGTTCCTTCACCGGTTTAACATTGGAAGATTCCAAATGGTTTTGCAGAAGCGTGCCGAACTGTCTTTCACCGGGCAGTCCTTGAATCGGCGGGCCCGATACTGCCGTCTCGATGTATCGATTACCACCAATCGATCTAAGTCCCTCCGGATTGACAAAGGTGCTTAGCGTGATCGTTCCCACCAAGGTGCCGTCGATGTCCTGATTGGTGAAGGCAAAAACCTGTCCATCGGAGGCGATCTCCACCTTGGTAGTGTCGTCGGGAATGCTGATCAGCGGCTCCAGGCGTGGTCCGTCCATTGTCCCCAGTACCAAGTCTCCTTCGGCGTTTCGGATGAAGTTCCCATCGCGCGTATATGCCCGACCACCACCGATGTCTTCTACGATCGATAGCTCAAAAAAACCATGACCGTCGATCATGAGATCAAGTTGATGATCAGTAGAAACAGGGTCGCCTTGAGTAAAATCAACCTGCGTGTTGGAAACCTTGGTACCCAATCCCACATAGAGTCCGGCCGGTCGCAGGTCGCCGTTAGCATTTTCCACGCCCGGTTGCTGCTTTTGTTGATACATCAGGTCTTCAAAATTTACCCGAGATGCCTTGAACCCAGTTGTATTGATGTTAGCTAGGTTATTGGCGATTACGTCCAATTCGGTCGAAAGTGACGACAGGCCTGTCGAAGCAGAATGCAGAGCTGTGATAGCCATGGTAATTCCAGTAGAGGGACAAGGTTCGGAGTTTGGTCACGATTCGATCAGTATTCTGTTTCCCGCGGCACTTCATCCGCCTCGTAATTCTCGAACTCCAATCTCTGCTTACGCCACACGGCCCAGCTGATTCACTGCACGATCCATCAACAGATCGTGGTAACGGATCATTTGTGCATTACCCATCGCCGCCTTGCTAGCAGCAATGAGGCGCATCAGTGCATGAATTGGATCGACGGAACTGGCTTCCAACGCACCTGGGTGGACCACCGGATCTTCCACAATCTGACGCGGATCTGGGCCCTCGAAGGCGAAAAGATTCTGCCCCTGCTTCCTGAGTACCGTTGGATCGGCAACCTGCGCCACCTGCAAGCGGGCGATCCGATCATCGCCTTGAACGATATGTGCACCCGCTTCAATACGGAATGGTTGTGACGCATTAATTTCAATAGGCTGATCACGATTGTCCAATACCCGGTGTCCACTGGGCAACACCAGGTAACCTGCCGCATCTCGACTCATGCGCCCATCCCGGGTTAGCCGAATACCGATTTGATTGGTCTCCGGATCAGTATGCCGGACGACAAAAAAGGAGTTTCGGTCGGTCAAAGCCACATCATGTGCATCATTGGTGACACGAAGAGGTCCGGGCTGAAAATCAATGCGCTGCTGCCCCGCCAATGCTCCCCCACCCAAGTGATCAAGCAACCGGTGAGAGAGATCCGAACTCATCCGATCTTCAATTGCCTCTGGTCGACGCTGGCGCATCGAAACTACATCGGGTTTGAACCCAATGGTTTCCACATTTGCCAGATTGTTTGCAAAGACGTCCTGCCTGTACAGATTTGTTAGGACGCCTGAAGCAGATAGGTACAGACCATAGTTCATCGATCCGACTCCCTTCGAACCAACCCGACAGCCTCGAACCCTATGTGGCCTGCGGTCCAACCATGAACTGCGTTCTCAACAGAGTCATTCATGCCATCAACTGCAATCCGTTGGCAATGCAATGCTTCGGCATACCGAGCGAGACGAACCAAAGTCGTACCCAATTGCTCATCGCTAGAGTTGACAGTTACGGCCAGCAATTCGCGTGATGCATACTTCACTGTGCAAGTCCTCATGCAGGGTTGTTCACAATCACCCATGCAATAAAAGTGCCACCTGTGCTAGCAAGCAATCGTGGTTATCAATCCGGCCACAATAAAACCGTAAAATTTTTCCGGAGCCTGATTTATAAAATTTCCGGGCGAAAGACCTGCTGTGTTCGTAAAGCAATAATTCACCAACCATGGCCCTCCTACTGCGCAAGGTCTGCAGCTACCGCGCAACAGATGCGCAGTGTTGCCAAGGAGGACTACGCCCTAATCCTCAGGCAGGACGCGGCGGGCCCAATAGATGTTGGTACCGATCAAAGAGGCAATTGAGCCGCTGTTGCAGAGATCGTCCATAGAGCAAGTCCAATTCACGTCCCGTAGCAACGAGCAATTCCACCAACCGATGAAAGTCGTTCACATCGATTGTTTCAGCGGCAATCCGGCCCGTCTTTTCGTTCATATTGTGGTAGTTGTCCAGTGGCAAACACAGGCACGCAGCCCTGAACCCCAAGGCCTGATACGCGGTCGCTTCGCAGGTTCCCCCTGGCATCAATCGCCGCTGCCATCGAAATCCATCTCGTCGATCAGCACATCTCTGGGCAATCCCTCCCAAACACGCTGTCAGTTCGGGGTCAAATACACTTGTGCGATCACCCACTCGGACAATCGGACCGCCGCCCAGAGGCGATTCGGAAAATTTCTTGGAATTCTCCACCACAATCACCCGAGCCTGCGAAGGCAGGATGCCGCTGTGGCAAGCACCGATCGCACCAATGAATCCGATTTCTTCTGCACGCGTTAAAAGCAGGCGCACCGAAGGCCGGGTTTGGTCTCGGATCACAACCTCGAACGCCGCGATCGCAGCGGCGAGCCCAGCTAGATCATCGCAGGCCGGTGCCCGAAGGCGGTGCCCCACAATACGGGCTGCCCCGATATCCCATGTCAATACGTCACCCGGTTGGGCTCGAACGGTTTGTGCAAAGCGAATACATACCTGCTTCTGGCTGCCGGGACCGGTACCACGGCGTTGGGAAATAATCCGGCCGCGCAGACCTAAGCCCATACCACGATGGAGACGCACCGATGCACCACGAAAGTATCGATCGGACACCCCGCCCCGAAATTCCGCCTCTAGATACCTGCCGTCCACCCGTGTCGTCACAAATGCGGGGTGGTCCATGTGGACAGAAAATACAATGGGCCGACGTGATCGGTCGGACACGTGGGTCAAGATCAGATTCCCATACGCATCGCGCTTCAATGAAACCTGTCGGCGTCGGCTTTGCCAACGTTCAATCCAATGGATCACTCGATCTTCGCATCCAGAAGCCGTTGGTAAACCGGTCAATGCCAGCAAGTACCGTTCATGTCTCTTTTGCGCCATCGAGGGCTTTGATCCCATCGGGTTGCTAAAGTCAAGAGCCTGTGTGCACCTAGGATACCCCAGGGCACCCATCCGTTGTCGGCGCCAAAACTTGTCCGGAAAAGGATATTAGGAATACCGATAAAACAGTAATCGTTCCTGTTATGCTGTCGAGGCAAGGGAGAAATTTCAGTCACTGTACGTGGAATTCGCAATGTCCGAAACCGATCGGGACAAACCGGCCATTGACGCTCACAATGTTATTGTGATTCGCAACAACACGCGCATTCTCAATGGCATCTGCTGCCGTATTGGGCAAGGAAAATGTGCTGCGATTCTCGGCCCCAATGGCTGTGGAAAGACAACCTTTGCCCGCATACTTACGGGTCAAGTCTTCGCAACGTCCGGTTCCGTCCAGGTGCTGGGGCACACACTGGGACAGACCGACATCCGAGCCCTAAGACGGCGCATCGGTGTCGTAGCACCAACAACCGACACACATGCATTCCACTGCACTGGCGCCGTAGTTGATGCTGACCTGTCCACCATCGATGCTGTAATCACAGGATTCTTCGCAACGATAGGTCTTTATGACCAGCCGACCGATATGCAGCGGAATCGCGCAAGCGAGGTACTCAATCGTGTCGGCCTTGAGCATCGACGGCAACACCGATTTGGCCTCCTGTCGACCGGTGAACAACGGCGGGCCCTGATTGCCCGAGCCTTGGTACATCTTCCCGATCTCCTGATCCTGGATGAACCAACGGCAGGCCTAGACCTCGCTGGCCGGGAGCAGGTCTTGGCTACGATCGAGGCGATCCTTGCCATCCAGAATGCGCCAGCGATGCTGATGATCACCCATCACGTTGAAGAACTGTCACCACAAACGGAACAGGTATTGATGATGAAGGAGGGATGCTTCATTGCCAGTGGCCCCCCAAGTCAAGTCATCACACCGGAGACGCTGACCGAAACGTTCGGCTGTAAGGTGTTCGTGCGGCAGACCCATGGCCGCTACTGGTTGGAGGTCCTACCTGAAGCATGGCTCGATTTGGCTCCACAATGTTTCTAGCTTGGATACTTCACCTGCCAACAGTTCCCAGCACATCCTAAAAAATCCCTCGGATCAAATTCTGGCCGCCACCACCTTTTGCGTTTCTACCCGCATCAACCATAATCCATGGTATGACTCAAAACCACCCGCTTGTATTGATCGTGATGGGCAGTGACTCTGATGGGCCAACGATGCGCCGCTGCGCTGATGTGCTTGCTGACTTGGATATCGCATACGAAATGAAGGTCTGCTCAGCCCACCGCACACCGCAGCGGGCACATGACTTAGCAACAGGGGCTGCTGCACGCGGGATACGGGTGATCATTGCCGCAGCTGGCATGAGCGCTCATCTGGCCGGAGTCATGGCAGCGCTGTCTCACCTGCCCGTACTCGGCGTCCCGATGGAGGGAAAGCTCGCCGGAGGATTGGACGCGGTACTCTCTACAGTCAACATGCCCAAGGGCATTCCCGTGGGCACTATGAGCCTAGGCAGCCATGGTGCGGTTAATGCTGCCCTATTCGCTGCCGCGATTCTTGCTACCGCCGATATACAGATTGAATCTCGCCTGATCGCCTATCGTCAGAAACAAACGGCCTCTGTCCCCGAAGCACTACCAGAACCATAGCCCATCCACCTGGATATCATAGTCGAATGAACGAACCGGACCCTCTGACCTTGCGCGACCTCCAGGGGTTTATTCGTAATCGTTACTATGAACAGGATGCTGCGAGGGGCACTCCCGGGACCTTCATGTGGCTGGTCGAAGAGATCGGAGAACTGGCCACCTCACTGCACAAGGCTTCCGGTCAGGGCGGAGAGACATCCGGCGATGATGACCCCGCCGGTGAATTTGCGGATGTACTCGCCTGGCTGTGCACTCTGGCCAATATCAACGATATTGATCTCGAACAAGCGATCCGAGAAAAGTACATGGGCGATACGCCACCTGAAGGCCACAAGTAGCCCATCATTTCTTCTCCAGTGGCATCCCGACAGTATCGGCCCTGCTCTCAAGTGAGGATCGGCCATCATCATCTAGAAAATGGCGGATCTGACGGGCAATGCCCTCGGCATCCAAGCCGGTTTCGATCAACTGTCCACTACGACTGTCGTGGTGGACCCAACGATCGGGCATGCCAATACGTCCGATTGAACGGGTATCGATCTTTTTCTCATTGGCCGCCTCCAGCACGGCAGCGCCGAATCCGCCACACAGCGTGTGATCCTCGATGGTTATGACTGCGATGTCTGCCTCGATCAATTCTTGGACTAAGTCGACATCCACCGGCTTGGCAAAACGGGCATCGTAAAGCGAAATGCTGTACCCCTGCATCTTAAGCTGCTTCATCGCTTCCCATGCATGATAGACCATCGGGCCCAGAGCCAAAATTGCCAGATCTGGATGCGAGGTTGGAGCTGCAATGAGCCGGTTCGCCTTTCCCAATTCGAAAGGCGGTGCAGGATCCTGAATCGGTTCCAGTGCTATATTGTCGCGGGGATAACGGATGAAGCTAACGCTTTGCTCGTAGTGGTACATGAATTCGAGCCCAGCTTGCATGGTGGGCCCGTCCGCCGCAGCAAGAATTGCCGCGAAGGGGAAACACCGGTTCATGGCAATATCCATGAACCCGTGCATCGGTGCACCATCCCCACCGACGTACCCGGACCGATCTAGACACACGCGCACTGGCAGATTCTGGAGTGCAACCTCTTGGAATGTTTGATCCAAGGCTCGCTGACTAAACGTCGAGTAGACGGCGTAAAATGGCTTAAGTCCCGCCTTGGCCATGCCACTGGCCATGGCCATGCCGTGACCTTCACACAACCCCACGTCAATCACCCGGTCCGGAAATCGCGGAATGAGCTTGTCCAAACCCGTGCCATCGGGCATCGCAGCAGTAAGGGCGTGGATCTGCGGATCGCGGACCATCAGATCCCCCAGGGCATCAGCGAATGCATTGGTGAAGGAATACCCCTTGTTCTTCTTCACAACCTTGCAGTCGCTGACCTCCAGACCATCGGGTAAGGATTGGGCAATGGCTGAAGGCTTGATTGCATGAAACCTGTACGGGTTGCCCTCGGCCATTTCGAATCCCTTACCCTTGACTGTCTTACAGTGCAAGAGTATCGGCAGATTGAGATCCCTTAGCTCATTGAACATATCCACCAGCATGGGCAAATCATGCCCGTCAATTGGGCCGATGCAGACTAGACCGAAGTGTTCGAACATGTGTTCGGTGCAGATCGCAGCCTTAAGAACATCACTGCTGCGATGATACATTTCTTCCAGATATGAGCCGCCTGGGATACGATCGAGCATCTCTTTGCCACGCCGCTTAATATCGCCAAAGGTCGGGCTGACCCGAACCCGGTCGAAATAAGCTGCCATCGCCCCTTGAGAGGGCGCGATTGCCATGCCGTTGTCATTGAGCACCACCAAACATTGGCGCTTTAGGGTACCGGCATTATTTAGGCCCTCCATGGCCAAACCATTGACGATCGATGCATCGCCGATTAGAGCCACAGATCGGCGGTCACCCTGTCCCATAGCATCATCCCCCCGCGCCATCCCCACCGCACAAGAAATACTCGCGCCGGCATGTCCGACTGAATACAGGTCATATTCCGACTCCTTGGGATCTGGAAATCCCGCCATGCCCCCACGGGCCTTCAGCTTAGGAAATAGATCCAGACGTCCAGTGATCAGCTTGTGGGGGTAGCACTGGTGCCCAACATCCCACAACAACCGGTCAAACGAAAAATCAAACACGTAATGCAAAGCCAGAGTCAACTCGACCACGCAGAGGTTTGAAGCAAAATGGCCACCCGTGCGCGCAATCTGATCGCAGATACACCGGCGTATCTCATCAGCCAGTTGCGGGAGCTGCTCCACAGAAAGCTGCTTCAGGTCATGCGGTCCCTTGATCGTCCTGAGCAATTCATACGGCATGTACGTTTGCCTTATCTATGAGGGTCGCTCGCGTCAAGACCAAGCCCAACCCTCTCACCACGGCTACCAACCTCAAAGAATAGTTAACGGCGATTTAAAATATGCTGTCATTTCAGCCTATGGGGGATCCACTCTCCAGACCCACGAACATTCTCCTGTATATCCTGAATGATAAAGGTAGGTGCCAGAACTGCTCGAATCAAGTCTACAACTCGATAAACCATTGGAATAGAAGCGTCTATGTCGATCACCGGTCACGAACTGCCATATAGTCGCTCAGATCGTGCAGTGGCTGAGCCCGGGGACCCAGCGGCTGAAGGGCCGCAATGGCCTCACGATACAACCGATCGACCTCCTCACGGCTCTGCTCAATACCCAGCAAGCCGGGATAGGTCAGCTTTGCCTGAGCCGCATCCTTACCCACAGTTTTGCCCAGTTGCTCGGTTGTGGCGGTAACATCCAGTAGGTCATCAACCACCTGAAACATCAGGCCCACAAACTCAGCATATCGGGTCAACGCATCCAGCTGTGATACGGAACAGCCACCACAAATCGCGCCCATCCGGCAGGCCGCCCGTATCAAAGCTGCCGTCTTGTGGCGGTGGATCATTCCCAAGCGTTCGAGCGGATCTTCTTCGGCACTTAACTGATGCAGAGTATCGTACACCTGACCGGAAATCATGTCATTGGCTGCAAC
>CAUZOD010000118.1:0-8348 GCA_963581115.1 Phycisphaerae bacterium
TTGTTCTTTTATTGCATTGGCAGCCATGCGGAGCTCGTTTAGCATGGCACGCGATTCAAGCGTCGCGATGTTGATTGATTGGATTTCTGCTTTTGTGATCAAGAAGAATACGACAGTGACTGGGGTCCCGGCATCTCGGAGCCGATGATTGAGGCGCGCTAGAGATTCAATAGTCAGGTCCATCCCCTTGTTTTTATATTCATAGCGCCCAGAAGTGAAAAAGTATAGGGTGGTATCAAGGTCAAAACTATACGAGGGGAAAAAGTGGCCAACAGTGAATTCATGGATCCGCTTCTTGAATTGCGCATGCAGGTTTTGGAATTCATGTAACGCGGCGAACCGCTGGATGTTCAGCCCATTGGGCAAAAGCAGATCGACTGTGCGGCCCAATAGATGTAGGCATTCCGTGGCGGTCATATCAGAAACTGTTGTGAACACGTGGGCCCCGTGGGCGGCGGCCTGCTCGAGCCGATGTTCGCACTCGATGTCAAAACGACGAGCCTCTTGCTCCGTGTTGAAGGAATGCAGGCGGTCATAGAATTTGGGATCCTGTGTGGCAATAAACCGCCCAAGTATCGTGGCGTGAGTGGTAAAGACCATCGCGCCAGGCCATCCTTCCTTGCGGAGCATTGGGATAGCGGGTCCTGCCATCCATTCATGGAAATGAGACACAATCTTTCGGCGCTGTAATTCTTTCTGCCCAAGGAGGCTCAGGAACATGCGCACGAGTTCAGAGAACGCAATCACATCGTTGATCAACGGCTTCTCCGCTGGCGAATTAATCCCGTGGTCTTTGTAGAGCCGATATTTGATCTCGTGCAAATGCGGGGAGGCATCGGAGTGGTTCAGTAGCACCACATAGGGCCGGCCTGAAATGAGCCATCGCCCGTAGTGCGAGCCAAATCCCAGTTCACGCATCTTTTTGGCTACTAAGCCAAATGGCCCGACCATTGGTGCCGACTCGAACTCTACCTGCGCCGTCGCGGGCCGATAGGGCCCAACCAGACAGTATCGGCTTCCCCAGCGGCTGACCATGCTCGGCGCTTTGGAACGGAGAACTGTGTAAATCCCTCCGATTTGGTTGCAAACTTCCCATGCGACTTCCACCAGTAGCGGCTCGGCTCGATTTGTTCGGAGTTGTTGTGGCTGCAATTCGATTTCAGCTGTGCCAGCGTTGTCCACGGTCGGTGCACCGCGGTTCCTACGACAAGCGGTGTAGGCTCATCCGGATAGGCCGTTTACCGCCTCTATTTGATCATCGAGTCGTGGCGCGGCATGGCACCAGAAAAAATGCTCCACTCGGTCGGAACATGGCGGGAGCGCCCCACGCTCGAGTTGTTGGGCCAGGTTGTCTAGATGCATCGCTAAATCGTCGTAGAAAATCGATGTATCGGAAAATAGTTCGGGGTATGACAGGCGCCGGGGGAGCACCGGGCGACAGCCTGCGCTGACTGCTTCTAGCACACTGATCCCAAAAAATTCGTGTTGGGCGGTGGATACGATTACATCCGCTTCGCGCAATGCGGCTTCATATTCATTGCGAGTGGGTTGGTAGCCCCAGCGGCAGATTCGGTCACCAAGCTGGCGATGGGCGCGGGAGAACACCAAAGGCGTATCTTTGAAGGCCTGCCCAATAACACTGACGCGAAATGGTTGATGCATTCGCTCCAGTTCTGCAAAAAAAGTTTCCGGGTTCTTATCGTGCTCCCATCGCGCTGCCCAGAGGATGTGCAGCGGCCCCGGGGGCCGCTGCGGGGTTGCTGAGATCGGATCAATGCCAGGCGGTTGGATTTGGGAGCGCAAACAGATGCGATGAGGGATGCCTTGCAGCTGCCCTTGCGGGATCTTGTTAACCAAGTTACGCAGTGCGCCCAGAAAGCTGTCCCGATTATATGCCGAATTCCACCAGACTTGATCTGCAGCCAGAGCGGAAGTCATGTTTGTGAATCCAAAATGCACGTCTCTGTCCTCCGTTTTACGGACGGGATATGTCAGCTGGTTTTCGTGGAAATAGATAATGCTAGGCAGCGCGGCAATCTGATGTGGTGCCAAGCCCTTGAACATTGCTAGGTCCAGCATTGACGAACTCCAGCACAGATCGAACTTTTCGAGTTCATTATGGCGGGCTAGCTGGTCTGCAAATGTTACAGCGGCATGCCGCATGCGCCATTTCCAGTGATGGGCAGGAAGGGATAACACCTTAAATTGGTGTCGGCTACAGTTGATCCACCCGCGAAGGAATGCGCGATGGCTGCCGCCGTGGTATGGTTCTAGGGCAAGAATATTCATGGCGCAAGTAGCAAAGTGTGCAGGGCCAAAGGGTGGTCCGTGGTCAGGCCGGTAACACCACTGCGGAGCAATCTTTGGGCGATATCAAGACGGTTAACAGTCCAGAAAATAACGATCATGTCTTCGTTTACGGCCCGTTGCCAAACCGTCGGGGGGCAAGAGAGGCCAAAGTCGAACCCATCAAGTCCGGCCGATTTTACTACGGATAATAACTGCTCAGGGTCGGCCGGTCGGCGTATGGCGGCGCCTTGCACCCCGCCTTGACGGTAGCACGCAACCCAATCCTTCTGTGAAGATCTCTCGAAATCTAAAACCCATAAGCAGGGGATTTGTGGCAGGCGCTTTTTGGCTTCAGTGATAGTGTCCAAATTGAAACTGGCGAGTATTAGGCCTGGCACAATGCTGTTTTGAGAAGACAGTATCGCAGCCAGCGACGGGATGATCTGGGGCCCAGGCTTTAACTCGATCAATAGATGAGCTCCGGTCGGCACGATTGGCAGAAGTTCCTCTAACGTTGGCACCGTGCATCCGGCCCAAGCCTCACCTTTCCAGAGACCGGCGTCCAGGGCTCGAACCTCATCTAGTGTTAGGCGTCCAAGGTGCAAGTCGGCCCCTGCGGTTCGTTGGGCGCTGAAGTCGTGAAATACGACTATGACTCCGTCTCGTGTCAATTGCACATCACACTCGCAAGCGCAGATGCCTTGTCCGTACGCCCATTCAAATGCAGCGAGCGTGTTTTCTGGGGGAGAATGAGGGTTGGTTAATCCTGCTCCTGCACCGCGGTGCGCGATCAATAACGGCGCATTGTGCAGGGGAGTTCCCATGGATGGCGGCCGGACTAACCGGCTTGAAGAATATCGAGACTACCGGGCGTAGTCCGGCTCATTGCCAGGTTTCCATTTGATGTTGCAGCCCATCGAGGGGATCTGCGTGGTCGGGACTTTACTTCCTCTTACCAAGGCGTCGAGGGCTTGGCGAAGGTCTCTACCGGAGACAGGCACCCCGTTGCCAGGACGGCTGCTATCAAGCTGGCCCCGGTAGACCAGCTTGTGCCCCCGGTCGAAAAGGAAAAAGTCAGGCGTGCACGCGGCGGTATAGGCCGTTGCCACTACCTGTGAATCGTCAAAGAGATAGGGGAATTCATAACCACGATCGTTGACTTCCTGTCGCATCTTTTCCGGCGAATTGTCGGGGAACTTTTCTACATCATTGGAGTTAATCGCGACCACGCCGATCCCTTGGTCTGTGTACTCACGGCCAATCTGGGCCAGCTCTGCCGCCACGTGTTTGACAAAAGGACAGTGGTTGCTGATGAACATCACCAGAAGCGGTTTCCCGTGGAAATCGGACTTGGATAGGACCTCCCCCGCAGTGCTGGGCAGGGAGAAGTCGGGGGCCTCCAGCTCGAGTTTCATCATGGTGGACGGAGTCAGGGCCATGATCAACATCTCCTCAAAAAAGGCTACGGGATTCCGTCCAGAACATCTACTTTGATCTCACACTCTTCCGTCAAGCCGCGGCGACGTATATTTTCTGTAGCGATTCGAGCACGGAATCCAGCTTCGGATTCGTAAACTATAACACCCGACCCCAGAAGCACGTGCCGGTTACGCTGCTCGGAGCTCAATCTACGGCTGTAAGCGAGCACGGTCCCAGGAGGGATGTCGTGCTGTGAGGGATTCCCCTGGCCTGCTGTCGCGAAAATGTAATCACCGAAACGGTAGACAGGCTTGATCGCCTCTGGCAATCCGTAGTAACCAGGGGGCGCCTGCGTGTAACTGGGCAGTGCGCGGAATGGGTTGGAATCTCTTAGATAGCCTTGGTCGATCAGTTGCCCCACGTGTTGAGGGTATTGCCCCGTGGCGGAAGTATAGGCCTGTAGCGCTTCATGAATTGCATTTAAATTGGCCTGGTCCGTCCATTGAGCGGCGAGTGTGTTCGGCCCCCCCACGACTCCCCACAAACCAAAGATCATCATGCCCGTGCAGCAGGACATCAATGTGCCCGCGCCACCGAGAATGATGCCAGCAATAGCAAAGCCCTTGCCAGCAAGTTCCCCGCGGGATTTCCTGATCGTGACAAGGCTGGCGATCCCCATCAGCAGAGGTACAAGTCCCGCCAGCGGCAGACACAACAAGAATAGGCCCAAGACAAATGATGCGACTCCCATCCCGAGGATTCGCGGCTGGTCCGCCTCTGATTGCGAGATTGATTCAGCGGGATCTGATTCGTTGGGACAAGATGGCAAGCCGTCTGACATAGCAGACATCTTAACGTGACCAGTGCCACAGGGATGGGCGATTGTTGCGCCGGCACAATCGCGGCGTCAATCGGGTTACACTTGGGCTACAGTCGACTGGCCTTACTCATCAGATAAAGTTGGCATGCAGATCGAGATGAAGATTTGAGTGATTTCTGGGCATTTTTGTTTCAGGTGTTGATGCTGCTGCTGGTCGCCATGGTGCTGGGAGCCCTGTGCGAGCGATTCAAGCAGAGTGCCATACTTGGATATTTGCTTGCCGGGGCTTTGCTGGGGTCGAACGCGGTCCATTTGGTTACAGAGGAGCAACAGGTGGGAGTAATTGCTCAGATTGGCGTCGTGCTCCTAATGTTTTCAATTGGGCTCGAATTCCGTTTGCAGAAATTGCGGAAGCTGGGGATCCGCACTCTTCTGGGCGGGGTAATTCAGGTGACGGGCACTATTTTTGTGACGGGTTTAATCGCAACGATTTTTGGGCTGAGGGCGGATGCCGCGTTCACAGTTGGCGCGGTCGTTGCGTTGTCGAGCACGACAATAGTTTTGCCAATACTAGCCATGCGCAGCGAGTTAGACTCTATGCATGGCCGGTTTGCTCTGGGCGTTCTTCTTCTCCAGGATCTAGCAGTCGTTCCTTTGCTGCTGGTCGTTCAGTCGATGGTTAATGGCGGCACGCCTACGGCGGTGATCGTGGAGACCGGAAAGAGCTTCCTGATGGTCGCGACATATGCGGTTGGTTTTGGTCTATTCAACCGCGTGGCCCTTCCACGCCTTATCTGTTTTGGAGCGGCAGCTCGCAATCGTGATCTAGCCAGTCTTTTCGCGATAGTGATTGCGGCCGGATCGGCATGGATTGCTCATCAGATCGGATTTTCTCCAGCTTTAGGAGCGTTTATTGCGGGGATCTTTCTCGGAGAATCTGTCATGGCCACACAAGTGCGCAGCGATGTGGCGCCGCTCAAAACGGTCTTTGCAACACTATTTTTCGCCTCCATCGGTATGTATCTCGATCTAGGATTCATTATCGCGAATCTTCCACTGTTGCTGTTGGTCATGGGATGTGTGGTTCTGGGCAAGTCACTGGTGCTTTGGGCCATTGGGCTTTTTGTGGGTCTGCCGCTGCGATACGCTTTAGCGGCGGGGGTCTGCATGGGCCAGATTGGCGTGTTCGGTTTCGTGCTGGCACAGGTTGCCCTAGGAGGGCCTACGGCCCAAGTTATTGATGAACCGTTGTTTGATCTTCTGATCAATGTGGCCATTCTGACGCTGTTCCTAACCCCAACTCTGATTCATATCGCAGTTCCGATCGGGATTTTGGCCGAACGAGGGGTTCGTCTCCTTGTGTCCTCCCAATCCCAGGCTCCGCCGCCCGAACCTTCCTTTCCTGCAATCAAAGGGCATGTGATTATTATCGGGTTTGGCCCAGCAGGCCGGGCGGTTGCAGAAACTCTGCGCGCCGAGGAGAAAATGTTTGTCGTGATTGATCTGAATCCGCGAACAGTGTTGGAGGCCCAAGCGAGTGGTTTGTCTGCATACGTTGGAGATGCGGGTACATCAGATGTGTTCGCCTTGGCACAGGCGAGCAGTGCCAAGGCAATTGTGATCACCTTGCCGGACCACCGAACCATGATTGCCGCTATTCATCACGCCCGTGCGTTGAGTACGGCCCGTATCATTGTTCGCGCCCGCTATCAGCGATACGTAGAAGATCTTAAGATGGCCGGCGCTCATGCAGTAATCAATGAGGAGGATTCTGTAGGCCGTGATCTTGGGCGTGCGCTGCGGGAGTTGATCTAGCCCAGAGAATTTAGCTCGTGCCGGGCGAGTCTCTGGTCTAAAAGTGGATCATGCGTCCGTCGAGGCCCAGCGCCGCTTCATGAACTGCTTCGGACAGAGTTGGGTGGGCGTGAATGGTGGCGATCAACTCATTGGCAGTGGCTTCTAGCCGTTGCCCCAAGGCGATCTCACCGATGAACTCGGTAACATCAGCACCGATCATGTGCCCGCCCAAGATCTCACCGTGTGGCTTACCGGCCAGTAGTTTCACAAAGCCCTCAGTGGCGCCAAGCGCTTGAGCCTTTCCGGAGCCCTGAAAGGGGAAAGTTGCTTTGGTGTATTCGAGACCTTCTTCCTTGCACCGCTGCTCAGTGTGGCCGATGGAGGCAACTTGGGGCTCGCAGTATGTGCATGCGGGGATTGCGTTGTAGTCAATATTGACACCGGGATGGCCCGCGAGCTTTTCTACGCAGACAATGGCTTCTTCCGAAGCTACATGGGCCAGCCACGGGGGGCCAATGACATCTCCAACAGCGTAGATGCCCGGTACGCTGGTGGCATAAGTAGACCTGTCGACCTGAAGATGGTTCTCGTGGGTTTGGATCTTTAGAGAGCGGTCGAATATTCCGTGGTATCGACCGCGGACGCCAATCGCAACCAGTGCCACGTCTGATTCTATTGTCTGTGCCTTCGATTCGTCGGTTACTGGCGAAACTTGTGCTCGGATGCCGGATTCCGTTCGCTCAAGATCGAAGATCTTGGTGGCCGTCATCGTGGAGATGCCGGTTTTTTTAAAGGATTTTTTAATAGCTTTAGAGATGTCATGGTCTTCGATGGGCAAAAGCCGATCCATCATTTCAACCAATGTGACTTGGGTCCCGAAGGCGTGGTAGAAGTAAGCAAATTCCATGCCGATGGCCCCTCCACCGATGATAAGTATTCGTTTGGGCTGTGGTGTCAGTGCCATGGCTTCCCGCGAGCTAATAATCTTGTCGCCGTCAAAAGCCGTGTCAGGCAGTGCACGTGGGTCGGCGCCGGTGGCAACCAAGATGTGCTGGCCCTTTAGGAAATGTGTTGGCTCGCCTTTGTGGTGGGCATTCTGGGCGTCGTAGACTGCAACCGAGCCGGGCTTGGGGACGAAGGCATAACCCTCGATATGAGCGACTTTATTTTTTTTGAACAGATGGTGCACGCCTCGGTTCAATTTGGCCGCGACTGTGCGCGATCGCTTGATCACCTGCTCCCAGTCGTGGCAGATATTGTCTGCCTTGATCCCCCAATCGGCAGCATCGTGTTTGAGCCGGTGGTAAAAAGACGCTGCCGCCAGCAGGGCCTTGGTGGGAATACAGCCCCAGTTCAGACAGACCCCCCCGAGTTTGTCCGCCTCGATACAGACAACTTTCATGCCCAACTGGGCTGCGCGGATCGCGCCGACGTATCCGCCGGGGCCACCGCCAATCACGATCAGATCAAACTCCTGATTCACAGCCATATTCAGACCCTCGGGTTGAATTCGCGGTGACGAATTGTACCGGATGGGTTCGATCGAGGGGCCGGGCGACCTCTTCCGGGCATGGCCGGCGATATGCAAAGCTCACCCGTTTCACTCGACCGATTCGACCTCGTACGTTTGGAACTGCAGGTCGGGGGGCCAGGCATCAGCGCTCAGGCCGGCCTTGAGCTTTAGCTGCCGGACAAATCGTCGTGGCTCGTTTAGCAACTGCCACACCGAGGGAAGGAACGTAGCCTGGCGCGAACCGGACTTAAGAATAAGCCCGTGGCGCTCAGGGTTCAGTTGGCGCAGCAGGTCGGATTCGTTGGCAACCTGGATTAGGTGGGGGGAGGTGAGTAATGCGATGTGAATACTGGTGTGATCGGCTTCCGATCGAGACAGCGGCGGGAATCTTGGGTCCTTGAAGGCAGCGCGGTATGCGTTGGAAGAAACACCTTCGACGATCGTGTGGATCGGCTCAAGCATGCCGATGCAGCCCCGTAGTGCTCCCTTGAGTTTCAAGGTAACAAATAC
>CAUZOD010000119.1:0-8314 GCA_963581115.1 Phycisphaerae bacterium
AAATACAGACAGGCCACCAGCAGCGCGCCGACGATGCCCAGTTCCTCGCAGATCACCGCAAAAATAAAGTCTGTCGTGTCCTCGGGTAGATACCCAAATTTCTGCACGCCATTGCCTAGTCCGCGCCCCACCAAACCGCCCTGAGCAATGGCAATCATCGATTGGATCGGATGATAGCCCGCCCCTTCAGAGTCAGCCCATGGATCAATAAACGCCAGCAGACGGCGCAAGCGATATGGGCTAGACATGATAAGCATCACCACCATGATTAGCCCAGGCACCGCCATCAGGACCAGTTGCCACAACCGGGCACCACCGGCATAAAGCAAGCACATCGACACCACACCAATCAGCATCGCTGTACCCAAGTCTTCGATCACAACTAACATACACGCCATCGCAACCAGAACCAGCGGTGGTAGCAAACCGTGCCTAAAGCGATGCATGACGCCCCCACGGCGCGCACACCACCAGGCAATCGCCGCCAGCATGACCCACTTAACCAATTCACTGGGCTGAAATGAAAACGGACCAATACGTAGCCAACGACTGGCCCCGTTGACCGTCTTGGCCAAGGCAGGCACGAATGTCAGGGCAGTCAGCCCCAGTGCCAGCATTAATAACCACCACAGTGGGTTGGCCAGACCGTGACAACGCAGTAATTGCCGCACGTCCACCCAAGCTGCGGCCAGCATGACCGCCACAGCAATCAGAGCATAAATCGTGTGGCGACCCCACGCTAAAGACAAAATCGATCCCGAAGCCGGGTCCGCACCCTCAATCCACATCCCAGCCGACTGGATCATCACCAGTCCGATCCCCAACAAGGCCATGACACACAGCTGAATAACCTGTCCGGGTCGGAGCATTCTATCACTACTATCGGCGTGGACAGCGGCAAGGTTGCAATGTTACGATCGGACAGACGGGCAGACCGGGCGACGCAGCAGCATCGGAATCAATCCCACAGCAAGCCAAGTCACGGTCAACGGCTCAGGCACACCGCTGCTGATGGGGGCCAGCATCTTTCCAAAATTCTGCTGCACCACGATCAGATCACCTCCACTGACCTGCCCATCGTCATTTGCATCGCCTAACAACAGGCCATCATCCACTCCGACATTACCGAAGTTCTGTAGCACCGTAATTAGGTCGCTACCATGAACCATTCCGTCGTTGTCTGCATCACCAGTTAAGTTCGGAAATATCACCTCCAGGCTGACAGTTGTTGGGCCGTAATTCAGGCTGAAAGCTAGGCCATCCTCCAGATTCAGATCCAGGAGCGTGTTGAACTGGCCTGACACCGACGCAGCGGTGATGATCTCGAAGCGATCTCCAAAACTAGGGACGAAGTCATCGATCAATGCCACCTCAAGGGTGCCCCCGAGGCTGGCAATCTCGCCAATTGAAATCGCATCGAAACTTCCAGCGATCACCCCGCCAACCTCAATTGCCATAGTCCCACTGGCGAATTGCGTATAACTCCCGCTCAGAGACACCACCCCCACAGGATTGCCCAAAGATACTGTACCGATTGGATTCAACAGATCGCCATCAAACGAACTGAAGCTCAGTTCTCCGGCAGAAAAGCTCAACGTCCCGCCATCAATCAGATCGATGGCCCCAACTTCCAACATGCCGCCATTGAGATTGACAGAACTGCCTCCATATATTTCCAATGCCTGAGAAATCTGGGCGTGGGAATCACCGGTAATAGTCAGATCCGCTTCACCAGCACTATCAGAGCCAACCTTCACATTCGCCGCTGCCAGCATGCCGCCACCATTGATGGTCAGCGAGCCAGTGCCCTGAAACTCCGCCACAGACACTGCGAAAATGTCTGGAGAAGATTCGGTCAACGTCAGCACCTGCCCGGCCAGATCGATTATCACTTCACCTTGTCGTACGCTCAGACGCTGGTTCGTGATATCCGTGGTCATTGTTACCACAAACGGTATGCCCGTGCGACTGAAGATCGCATGGTCCCCGGCCCCCGGCACCACAGCATCCGACCACAATAAACCGTTGGTAAAGCTACCATCGGAGTCACTGGCCCAATAAAACTCATCGGCACCAGCCACGATCAACTCGGTCGTCTGTATCGACCAGTCGTCTTCACCCGATGCCCACCCCTGAAAGGTCCAAAATATATTCGGATCGGCCGGATCGACCACTGTATTGGAATAGTCGCCCCACCGATTTCGGCTATTGGCTAGATTTTGATAATTGTCCACACCCTGCTTAAGCACTTGGGGTATTTGGAAGGTCGTGATACCGTCCACGGGGCGCCCAACGGCCACATAAGCGCTGATAAACTCGTCTGTGCCAGGCCCCGAAGCACTGAACCCAATCACCGCGTCGCCATCATCGTTAACCGCAATTGAAGGAAAATACAGGTCCTGGCCCGGGATTGTGATCAGGCCATCCTGACGGACGTCTAGAGTGTCGGCGGCAATCTCGAACCAGCGGATCACATTGTCGTCACTGACCTTGCGGGTAAAAACCCCCCAATAGGAGCCGCCAATCCGCACCAAGCGACTACTGAACCGGTCATTATCAGTTTCCAAATTTCTGCTGGCGTCGGGTTGGCGGGCATTCGATGGGTTTGAGGTTGAAGTGCTAAAGTTTATGAACCCCGCTGCATTTGTCAGTACTCCATCGATCTCAGTGAGTGTGTTGGTCTCAACACCGTTATTGCCTTCCTCCCAAAGATGATAAGGCTGGGTATCGGGCTCAAGATTGTCCAAGGCACGAACAACCTGGTTGTTCGAACTGTCTAGCTCCATCAACTGAAGACTATCGATAGTCGGCGTTGCCGCCAGCAGATCAGATTTGGGAAACGCATACAATGGGTACTTGCTACCTCCTGAACTGATCTGGAAAGCCACTGCGGACAGGTACACATACTTCCCATCGAATCCAAGCATGGGGAAGTCGCCCCATCGCTCATTTTCCTCGTCGGCATCGATATAAAAACCATGCCAGCCATAGGTAGGATCGGAACTTTTCGATACCGCAAACAGATAGCCACTGCTGGTCGAATTGTGACCATCAACAGACACCGCATACCAACGCTCGGCCATGGGATCGTAAGTCACCCGTGGATCAAAGGCGAAGTTTGCAATGTCGCTCATACCTACGTGGCTGGACCAGAACCCATTGAGGTTACTTGCATGGCCGACAATTGCGATAGCATCATCTTTATTTCCGGAGACACTGGGATTCTTGCTGTACAGTTCGTAGCGGCCATTGATCAACAGCATGATGTGACTAGGGCCCACCGCACCCATCGTATCCGGTGGGCGCATCCCGGCTTCTTCTAGATTTGAGGCGCGAAAATTCGCTCCGATACCTACTGACTGCGCTGTCACTGGTGTCAGCATGCCCAGCAATAGCAGGACCGCAAACCGCCAATCCACATGCCCCATATTGCCCTCCATCAATCTCCCAAAACCCGTCCAGCCTCATTAATAAAACATACCCAACGTATCCCCCAAGACCAAAGAAAGACCCTGGCATTTCTCTTTAACCAAACCAGGCGTTCCACCGCTCCCCGTGAACATCCATTTTGTTCCGGACAATCGTCCTATATAATAGGACGCTCCTGATGCTCGCCCCAACCCATGGCATCAGCATGGGGATGGGAGAAAAGGGCTGGTCGCCTCCAACTCAAGTTGGCTGTTCACTTCGACTGCCCGTTGTCTGAAAGAGTCTTCTCAATGACTTCATCCACCAAGCCGTATTTCTGCGCTTCTTCAGCAGAGAAGAACTTATCGCGCTCGGAGTCTTCTTCAATCTGCTCAACGGTCTGACCAGTGTGCCGAGACAATACCTCGTTGAGTTGGCGTTTGGTCTTGAGAATCTCTTCGGCCTGAATCTCAACATCTGAAGCCTGGCCATACAGGCCGCCGTAGGGTTGGTGGATCATGACCTTCGCATGCGGTAGGCTGTAGCGCTTGCCCTTGGCGCCCGCAGTAAGCACCAAAGCGCCCCCGCTCATCGCTCGGCCTATGCAATAAGTATTCACCTCACTACCAAGAAACTGCATGGTGTCATAGATAGCCAAAGTGTCATCAACTGACCCGCCAGGGGAATTGATGTATAGATTGATATCCACATCCTTCTTCTGATTGTCCAGGTAGAGAAGTCGCATGATCACCCCCGTCGCGCTGGCGTGATTGATCTCGCCAACCAAGAAGATCACACGGTTCTCCAGCAGCATCTCATCAATCGTCATTTCGCGATAACGCTGCAGTGGTGGTGGTGCCAGACTTGGATCAGGAAGTGGATTTTGTACCCCGTGGAGACCGGGAATCCATTGCTGGGGATCCTGCGAGTCAAAGAAGTTCATCAAATCATTCCCAATGAAAATGGATAGAAGGCGTGCTGGAATCCAAAAATATACCTCGCCATCATAGCGATCGCTCAGATCAACGTAAACGGAGGCCCAGACTCAATCAATCCATGCAACACAAGCCTCGACACCATCGATGTAGAAAAAGCGGACGCGCCGAAATAGCCGCGTCCACCGAAGCCGTCAGGGTTGGTTGGCCTGGTGTCGGCCCAGAGAATCAGTCGGTCGGTCCGAACAGATCAGAGCCTTCATGATCGTTGTCCTTGGCGTCAGATTCGTCGAGCATCTTTCGCAAACAGGCATTCTCACGCCGCGTGGCTTCCAGATCAAAGACCAGGTACTTGATTGAGAGCCGCAGATAGTCCAGTGACTCTTGGAGTTCACTGACGGTACGATGAAACTTGTCATGCCGCTGCTGGGTGCGAGCAGCCAAGGCTGTTAACCGGGCCCGCTCAGCCTCCGGTAGCATTGACATTTCACTCATCAACTCCGCGAGTTTATCTTGGAATTGCTTCTGGTAATCGCTGTCTCTGTCCTGACTCATGCTGTACTTCCGCTGCCCAGTTTGGTTCGGACCTCCGTGACTACTGCCCAGCAAATACCACAAGTCCGATGCCAAAAGCACTCAGGCATGCATCAAAAATATGCGGAGACTATAAGCAAAGTTTTACAAGCAACTTGTGGCGCAAAGTGGCCTCCGCCCCAACTCGACCCCGCCATTGAGGTTTAGGCCAGGATGTGGTTTGGCCACCACACCAACCCCACAACGGTGGTTGGCCTGATGCTTGGAGACAACATCGCAAGGTCCGGGCCGGGACCTCGTAACAGGACCCGAACTCAGGCCAAGATTACCTTACCCGACCCGGAAACAATCCGACCCAATGGGTGGACCTGCTCGCCCAGTCGCTGTAGACGGTCACGGATGGTCTCGGCAAAATGAGGTCTAACAATCAGAACGTAGCCAATACCCATGTTGAAGACGCGCCACATCTCATTGGTATCAATGTCACCATGATGCTGAAAGAACCCAAATAGCCCAGGCACCGTCCATGACCTTGTCTCGATCTTTGCATTGAGGTTCGCTGGCAGGACTCGAGCCACGTTGCCCGGAAGACCACCACCGGTAATGTGGGCCATGGCGCCAATCGGCTTTTTCACCCGATATGCCCGAAAGACCTGACAGATCTGTTGGGCATATATGCGAGTGGGCTCTAATAGTAGTTCACCCAATGTCTGGTCACTGGCCAATTCCGGGTAAATCTGCTCGTAGTCCAGCCCCGCCTGATCGACGATCGCCCGCAGAAGCGTGAAGCCGTTGGAATGCACCCCGCTAGACGCCAGCCCCAAGATCACATCCCCCTTCTCCACGCGTTGTGGGTCGATGGCCCGCTTGAGTTCAACGACGCCGACGGCAAAGCCCGCCAGATCAAAATCACCGGGTGCATAGACATCAGGCATCTCCGCGGTCTCGCCCCCCAGCAACGCACACCCAGCCTGCTCACACCCGTCCGCCACGCCCTTGACCAGCAACGCCGTCTGCTCGGGAGCGACCTCGTGTATGCCTATGTAGTCGAGAAATAGCAGTGGCTCAGCCCCCTGCACGATCATGTCATTGACATTCATGGCCACACAATCTTGGCCAATCGTGTCGTAGATGCCCATCTGTGCAGCAATCTTGACCTTAGTCCCAACCCCATCGGTACACGCCACCAAGACTGGGTCACGGTAATTACGCCGAAATATTTTTTCGTTGTAGTCCAGGCGAAACATGCCAGCGAACCCCCCCTGCGGCCCCATCACCCGGGGTCCGTATGTACGACGCATGTGCCCGCGAATTAGCTCTGCGGCCCGTTCACCCGCATCGATATCCACGCCCGTATTCGCATAGGTCAATCCCACTCGGTGGACCCTCCCATCATAGTGATGACAGTGTACGCGAATGGCCCACATCCGACCTGCCGGTCCTTGGGGCGGACTGGAACCTTGGAACCAAAGCGCCTATGGTGATAGGGATGGACACTAACTCGGATAACGGAGTTCGCCGAGCAATACTTGGTATCACGTAGGAACCATCTCTTGCAGATTCAACAGATCTTTTCCGAGCAGGGCCTACGCTGCACGCAACAACGCAAGAGCGTGTATCGGGCCTTAGTCAGCAGCCACGCCCATCCCACCGCCGACGAATTGCATCGCACGGTCATCCTAGCCAATCCAGGAATTAGCCTCGCGACCGTCTATAATACCCTTGAAGCCTTCTGCCGAGCGGGACTGACACTGAAGCTACCGGGCACTGGAACTAACGGTTCAGCTCGCTTCGACGCGGCCCGAGACAATCACCTGCATGCACGCTGTCGTCGCACAGGTGCCCTCGCCGATGTGCCAGCGGAATTCAGCAAACAGATTCTCGGAAATATCTCCCCCAACATCCTCAAACAGATTGAAAAGCAACTCGGGTTTAGCATCGAGCAAGTTCATATCGAACTGCTGGGACAGTACCAGAAGCCATCACCCTGATCCCTGTGAAGTCAGGAAAACCGCCGTACCAGCTGCCCTATCTTTGACCTCGATACTGATGGCATCACAGATGCATGCGGCGAGTATATACAAACCATTCCAACATCAGTATCCCAAGGGCCGCCCAGATAAACCATGGCCAAACCTCGCGATGGATCGCAACACTGCGAGCTTGGCCTTCGGCGACTATAGTGCCAACTTCAAGAACATCCGCGGGGAAAAGAGAGCTCTCAAGGCTATCAAGTAGGTTGACTGGAAGCCGGTCAAAAGGAGGATCGACGCCCTCGACTGCCACATAAATGCCTGCACGCACGAATGCGTCGAGCGTTGCTTTGCGCATACGGACGGGCTTATCCATGGCCAGAGGGCCGCGGTATCGAACACGCTCTAGGTTGCCCGCCACGGGAACGGTGGCTACTTGACCGGTCGTATAAGCGATGCCGGCTTGATCGGCCATTGCCCCGAGCCCGAGATTCTGTAGAGCGTTAGACACAAACACAGGAAAACTCACATGCATAGGCCAGAAAGTATGAAGGATGTCAAAGCTGCTGACGACGTGGTGGACTCCCTCATGGACTAATTCGGCCATCACGGGCCCTTCACGCCCGATGAATAAAACTTTCGCTTGGTCCGGCAGTGTCAGGCGACCGGGCCGGGATAGGATCACATCATCAAGACTCACGTAGCGGGTCAACGGGTGCATGCGTGACCAGTCGAGCAATAGTTCGGATGCGGGGGAGTCAACATGCGATGGCTTGATCGCCAGACCCTCAATTGGGGGTACGGCCCCAAAATATAAGCTATTCACCATCGGTACCCTCTGTGGTGCGTACCCATCGAAGATGATCACATCGAATGCCTCACCACCGTCCACTGCATCCCATCCCCCGAAAACCAAGTAATGTGAAGCCTGATCCTCAAATTCCTTTGAGGTCATTCGGACCAATCGACGGATACCTGCAGCACGCACCGCGTGTTCGATGAAGGCGTTGGCCTCACCAACCAAGAGCACCCGTAATCGTCTCGACGGCGCTAAGAGCATACTGACACTGTCATCTACAGATAGGTCATCCTCGCGATCGTGCGAAAGCTCGATCAGGCCGGACCCGGGCATGACGAAGGAAAACTGAATCGACTTGGACTGTCCTGCTCCAACCCTCAGGGGTCGCACCTGTGCGACTCTACCATCAACCAAAAGTGTCAAATTGGCTCGGACCAACTCGGCCCCGTCATTCAATAGACGGGCAAACAACTGCACCTTTTGGGGCTTGTCAAGATCACGCCGGGCACTGAACGAGACGATTCCCAAGTTGTCCGGATGGTCGGTACCGATTCTCACAAACCGAAGATCGGCGCCACGAAGCGATAAGGTGCCGGCCTTGGGCAGATGCAGTCGACCGTCGCTAACCACGTACACGACCAGCGGTTCGCCATCACTGGCCTCGG
>CAUZOD010000120.1:0-8312 GCA_963581115.1 Phycisphaerae bacterium
ATATCTCGCCTTGACACTGATTTTGCCCTTGTAGCTACTGGCCGCTTGGCACCCATTGGCCTTCCCGTAAGCTGAGCCCGTAGGGGAGGGTGGTTGCTTCTGCAAAGGTGCCATCACCCTTGCCATGCAGCAGCGAGATGCTCCTCGCTTGGTAGTTGGCGGTGACGATATCGAGAATTTCGTCGCTGTTAAAGTCAGCGAGGGCAACTCCGTAGTTGCCCAGGCCGGTCTCGTATTCCTTGCGAGGGAAAAAGTCGCCATTCCCCCGGTTTAGAAAGACAGATGTGACATTGCGTTTGGTCCAGTGCGTGATGACGAAGTCCATGTCGCCGTCACGGTCGAGATCGCCAACTGCCAGGAAGGCGCCGTAGGTACCGGCTTCCAGGAGCTTGTCTGGCTGGAAGGTCCCATCCCCGTTGCCCAGGAAGACCGAGACGCAGCCGGTCCCCAGATTGGCGGTGATCAGGTCGATGTTCCCATCATTGTCGAAGTCCGCAGCCCGCACATCGTTGACCGCGTGCCGACGGAATCCGGGAATCTGGGTGGTCTGTAGCACCTTGGCTGCAATCGTCGTCCCGGGGGCAAAGATCATTTTGCCGGGACTGATCACGTAGTGGACCGTGTCTCCGTGCTCATTTGGTACCAGGATGTCGGGGTATCCATCGTTGTTCAGGTCTGCGGTCTCGACGTAGTACGCGGACGGACCGGCGGCGCACTCTAGGGCCGGGCCAAACTTGAAGTTACCAAAGCCCTGGCGCACGAAGAGACGACCCAGCTTCAGATCGCCCTTGTAGCCAGAACCGCGGGCGGTGTAGATCAGATCGAGTTGCCCGTCGCGGTCCAGGTCCACCAAGCAGACACCTTTGGACTCGCTGGGTACCCTGAAGGTCACTTTCGGCTCAAAGCGGCCGATGCCGGAGTTCTTTGCTACCACCACCCGCCCATCCCAGTGCGGTGCCAGTTGTTCGTGGGTGAGTTCAGGATTCCTAAAATTACGGGGATTGCTACTGATCCCCACAACCAGGTCGGTGAACCCATCACCATCCACATCACCCAGGGCGAGGTTCTGAGCGTTGCGAGGGAAAGTCTGATCAGTGAATTCATGCGGGGGCAGAGATTTGAAATTGCCCTGGCCGTCACCCTGCGCCACAGTCACCAGCCCGACGGCGTGATAGGCCAGTACCAGGTCGACATTCCCATCACCGGTTACGTCCGACGCGGCGACCTTGTAGGGGCCACCGGTCTGGGCATTCGTCATATTTACGCTGATACCGGCCAGCCCGATCACCAAGCTCAGATTGAAACCCGATAACCTCATAGGAATCCTCCGTTCAATTTTGTCTGTTTGTACCTAAAGAAAATTCGCCACCTGAGCGGTCTTACCTGACTGTTCGGATTCCCGGAATGCTTCCAGCACCGCGATCGCTTCGATCATATCATCCAGTTCTGGTGGGTTTTTGTTGGTTTCTAGCATGGTCTTGATTTGCTTGATGATTTCGACAGTTCCCCAGGGATAGGCGCAGCCGCCGAAGATGAAGGTGTGGATGTCGTCTCGCGACCCAAAGACACTGGCGGCTATGCCCCGTGTGTGAGGGCGCTGGCCGATCGTTTTGGCATGGATCATAACCCCGTCACGGGGTGCAGTGGGATTGTTGTCATAGTCCAGCCAGATGGCGACCTGTTTGGGCGTCTTCATCACCTGCACGGTGCTGATGCCAGCGCCGAGAACATGTTGTATCAGGCTGATCGAATGCACGAGGCCGTTCGGGTCCGTTCCAGCGCCGGTGATGGCGGCATAGTGGATGTCGCCTACCTCGGACAGGCGGTTTCGGAACATGGCACATGCCGGCTCGAATCGCAGGATTGATGCCGAGAAGATCGGGATATTTCTAGCCTTGGCAGTGTCAACCATCTGCCGACATTCGGAAACGGTATAGGCAAAGGGCTTGTCCACAAACGTGGGTACACCTTTCTCCAGGCCCGGCATCGCCAGTTCGAGATGATCCAAACCATCAAGGTTGCAGTCGCCAATAAAGACCAGGTCCACATCGTCACTGCATTGTTCAACACTGTCGCAGATCTCGGGTACGCCCAGCAGGACAGCTTGGGCCTGTTCAGCGACATGGCGCTCTTTGTCCCATATCTTGACAACCTCGAAGCCGCCGACGTACGGCACCGTCATATCCGTGGGATCGCCATAGTTGGTGTAAAAAAACTGATGCACTCCGCCCGATTGCCACGAGTGGCTCGCTTCGCCTCGGCAAAATTTGGTCGGTCGTTGGAGGAGCAGTGGATCATGTTCGGTCATGAGCGGGGCGTACCACATGCTGTGGGTGTCACAGCGGATGAGGCTGGTGCGGATTTTCTTTGCCATGTTTTTTTCCTATTCCAGTGATTACTCGGGAAGGAGTGCTGCTCTCTGGTCCAGTTCTTTATCTGCTCAAGCGGGCAATATACATGGAATGAGCAGGGAAAGCACCAGGATCCAAATCTAGGGATTTAATCGAGATCAAGTACTTCCTGCCCACATTGGCTTGCCATGATTTTG
Source organism: Phycisphaerae bacterium (assembly GCA_963581115.1). Lineage (GTDB taxonomy): Bacteria > Planctomycetota > Phycisphaerae > Phycisphaerales > Phycisphaeraceae > CAUZOD01. Next base: position 2,549 of record CAUZOD010000120.1, read on the forward strand.
GTTTGTTATTGTTTCGGGTGGTTTGCCTGTACGAAGTCGCTCAGGGCGTTGATGCGGCCCATGTAGTAGTACTTCTCGAGCGTCGTGCGATCCAGGCCTCCAGTGTGATCCGACCTTCGATTCCGATACGTGCACTTTGGCCGCAGTCGATGTAGTCATTGAAGCCATCGAGACTGATGGCGAAACCATCACCATGTCGCACCCATTCGGCTCCGTGGATTAACGCATCATGACCGTTGCCACTTGAATCACGAGCGACTTCTCCTTGTCCCTCGTTGAAGGCCCATTGGGCCAATAGACTCGGATCTTGAGCTGCGGAGATCGTGGAGGACAGAATGCAAGTCAAGGTGATCATGATCTGGAAACTACGCATTGGCATCTGGAGGCCTCCTAATTGGATCACCTCTGGTAATGTACTAATAGCCATTTGGTTTTGGTAGAAGTTCGGGAGCCTGGGATCGAGGAGGGCAGATTGCCTCTTGATATCTAAAGGCAGTTACACTGGTGCGAACAGGCCCGGTCGTGTCGCGGGATTGCGGCACATGTGATTCGCCGGGTGCTTGGCAGGTGATTTGGGAAGGACACAAGATGTCGAATCATGGGTTGGCGTTTCCAGGTCCGCGCCCCGGTGTTGCCCGGGCGCAGGTAGATGGCAACGAAGTGCTTCTGGAGAACGAACTTTTGGCGATACGTTGGGATTTGACCGACGGGCCTCGCCTGATTGAGGCAGTGGACAAGCGCACTGGGAAAATCTGGTCACTCGGGCACAGCGAGTGCCTTCAGATTATTTGCCACGAATCGCCCTCACCAATACCACGGGTGTTTATGGGATCAGAGATGCAGTGCCTTGAGCCGGTTGTGGTGGAAGATGCGCCCGTGGGGGGCGCCACGAGCAGGTGGTCGCAGACCTTCCCCGGCAAGCAGATCATGGTGCACCTGGCCACGCGCGACCGGCGCCTAACGGTTCGTTGGCGCTTGAGCCTGCGCGACGACGCGAACTACGTGCGTCAGTCTGTGACCTTGGACTCTGGCACCGAGTGGATGGAACTAAGCGAGGTCATTCTCCTGGATGTTCCAGCACAGGAGGCCCAGCGGCAGGGCAGTGTGGATGGTTCGCCAGCGGTTGCAGGCTGCTGGTTTATGGCCCTGGAGCATCCGATGTCCCAGACACAGGTGGAGTCTGATGTCAAGTCAGGTCAACGGGTGCGCTGCAGCTACCGGTTTGCCCCACCGTTGGCCCCGGGCGAACGCCAGCGTTACAGCGCGGTGCTGGGGCTGGTTCCCGAGGGTCAGTTGCGCCGGGGGTTTCTTTATTATCTCGAACGCGAGCGAGCGCATCCCTACCGGACCTTTCTGCACCATTCAACCGGCGAGGATTTGGGTGCCATCTATACGGACCTGCAGAAAAAGCCGGGCGAACTGGAGAAGTTCTACCCGGAACAGGAGAAGTGGTGGCGACAGTGCATCGAGGATTTCGGGCGCGAACTGGTGGCCAAACGTGGCGTGGTGATTGACTGCTTTGCCCACGATCACCTTTGGGACAACACCGACACTCCGTGGCAGTTTGATCCGGATCGATATCCCGAGGGTCTGCACCCGGTGCGGCCGGATGCAGAGCGATACGGCGCCAACATCGGCATCTGGTTCTCTCCCGATGGAGTGACTGGTGGCCGTGAACGTGTTGCGGTGGGACTGGACCAGAAGCTGGAAGGATTCCGCGTGTCCGATTCCAACGAAGTGCAGTCTTTGGCCCTGCTGCTGTCGGGCCGGCGCTACTTTGCGCGATTCCGTACCGCGGTAGTCAATATGCTCCGACAACATGGTGTGGGCTACTTCAAATTTGACGGCATTGCCGACGGATATGCCCACGAGTACAAGCCACCCGGTGCCGGTCAGTGGTTCAGTGATTACGAGGCACTGCTGGAGATATACGAGGAACTTCGTCGACTGAAGCCCGACGTATTCATCAACTCAAGCACCGGGGGCTGGCCGTCACCTTTCCTATTGCTTTGGGCCGACTGCATCTGGCATCAGGGCGCAGATGTGGGCCTGTTCGGACCGCAGTTCGAGGGATGGAGTAAGGGTACGCCACGACAACGTTGGCTGACCTATCGCGACAGCGCCACCTACCACAACGGATGGCTGCGGGGGCCACTGTATCCGTTGAATTCGTACATGCTTCACGGTCTTGAATTCAATCTCACCAGCCGGGGACCGGAGTATGGCCGGGAGCGGGTCCGGGGAATGGAGCCCAAGGACATTGTGGACGAGATCCGTTCATTCTTTGGCACCGGAACAAATCTGCAGGAGATGCACTTGACGGCAAGCCTGATGACCCCAGAGAGCTGGGATATTCTGGCCGAAGCAGCGAACTGGTCGCGTAGCAATGCGGATGTGCTTGTGGATACGCACTGGGTAGGTGGTGATCCGGCCCAGGACCAGGTATACGGGTGGGCGTCGTGGACTCCGCGCAAAGGGATCTTGACTTTGCGCAATCCGGATGACGCGCCTCAGACCCTTGCCCTGGACATCGCCCAGGTGTTCGAATTGCCCGAAGGTGCCCCGCAGAGTTTCCAACTCAAGAGCCCGTGGCATGATCAGGCTGACATGGCCCCGATTGACGTGGGGGCAGGCCAGCCCCACGAGTTTCGGTTAGAACCGTTCGAGGTCCAGGTATTCGACGCCACGCCGACGTAGCCCAACGAGCTGTGCAATACATTACTTGGTGCCCGCTCTTCTGATTCATGGAGTCGGCTTAAGCCACAAGTAGGTCCATCGTTCCGAGTCCAGGTCGAGCGAGACACTACCATCAGCGCCCAGAGCATGCTTGCGGTCGTACATCATGTCCAGAACCTCAAGGTTGCCACTGGACAGGCCCAACTCATCCAGGCTGAAATTCATGTGGACGGCCTGAGTGCCGGCGGAGAGATTGGTGACAAATGCCAGCACACCGTTCTCGGGATGTAAATACAAGGTGGTGTAGCACTGTTCCGAGCCCGGGTCGATGGTGGCGTACTTCTCTACACCTTCGTAATAGAGCACTCGTTTCGCCTCATCGACACCGAATTGATCGCGGGCGCGGCAGATCAGCGAGAAGAGTTGGGTGTCACCCTTGAACTTGTGGTGTATGGTTTGTTCGGCATGGTCTATGTTCGCGATCAGTGGCTCCATACCATCGACACTGGCAAGCACAGGCACATCCAGAAGTAGAGTAGTGGCTGAGATTCGACCATAGTCGCCCAAGCGATGGCTGTGGACGTACATCGGCATGTTGTGCTGGCGGCCGGTGAATTCATGGCGTGCCACATCCAGGGGCAGAGCTGATGCAACGTAGGGGATACCGCCCAGCGTTTTGTTTAGGTGATGCCATCGCTCGCCCGTGCTCAACGCATCTGCATAGATGAATCCCGATGAGTTGTTCCCGAAGGAATCGTGGATGTCAACGATGTGGTCAGGACTGACCGACTTGACGGCGACATAGATTCGCTGCATGTACTTGCGAGCGCCGAAAATCGGTCGAGATGGGTGAATCTTGCCATCGGGCCCCTTATATCCGCATCCGTGCCTGGTGTTCTTGCAGGGCCAGTGATAGCTGCCGGTTCCGTCCAGGTAGACCCCATCTTCGCCGAAATACTCCAGTCGTTTGTAAAGGCTGTGGACGTTGGCATCACGCAGGGCATGACTGGCCGGACACGCGTTGAAGAGGGTGTTGGATGCGGGCCCGTATATGGCAGGAGTTGTGTCGGCGCGTTTTACGTCACGCCGACCACCGGGTCCACCGTAGGTTCTAAAGGGCCCCACGGCCATTTCCATACCGTTTAATTCGAACTCCGGTACAACCAAAGAAAACCGCTGGTGAATCAGATAGTTGTAGATATTCAGCCCGCGATCGTGGTGGGCTTGAACGTTGCGCTTCAACTGCTGGGCATACCATTCGTTGCCCAGGGGCATGGGATATGGCCAAATGGGGACATTCAGCATCAAGACCGATCGGATCCCCATGTTGGCGACATGGTCCAGAGCGGGTTGGCCTTGAAATTTCCGGTCGGGCCAATCGAGATCCAAAGCCATCGGTTCGCTGCGTCCAATGCGGAGGTCCCAGGATGTTCTGGACATCGGCCTCATGGGTGTGGCGAAGAGGGCGAAGGTGAACACCCTTTCTTCACCGGTTCGCAGGACGGTTATCTGATCGATGAATCGGATCCGCATCGTGTGGGTATAGGGATCCTTCAAGATCTCGATCATTTTTTGTGGGTCGGAGTTGTTCCAGTTCTCGGGGCTTTCGGCCTGCCAGACCAGGAGACGTTCGTCATCACCCAGGTGCGTTTCGCAGGCGAACGGGAATTGCAGGCTTTCTTCGAAGTGTCCCGACTGGTTCATGTGTGAGTAATCAGTGCGCTTCGTCTCACCGACCATGATGTCTGCCGCCGGACGAATGTTGTGCCCGTAGGCGTAATAGGAGTGCGCAGACACCACGGGGATCTCTAAGAAGAACTGAGACAACTCGGTATCCTGCCTCGCGGTGATCTTGCAGTCAAAGCGGCCGAATCCGTCGTACTCAATGTCAGAGGCGATCTCCAGATCCAGTCCCGCCGATGAGAACTTCTGTACGTAGGTGGCGGCCATGCCACCTGTCCGAGACCATTGGGTGCCTTCATGTGTCCAGTAGGTCGGTTCGGGAAGCGTGTCGGCCTCGGCGATGCCCGAGCCGATTAACTTCTCAATCGCGTTCAGACGCATCGGTTCGGCAAGCATGGCGACACCTTTGGATTCGACCTGCGTAAAGAATGGCTGGTCACCGACGCTGTAGCGGCGGCCCCAAACATGGATGTCCTTGCCGGTTTTCGTCTCCACCAGTTCCACCGGTGTCCAGGGTTCAGGAACACTGTCCGTATGGCCCACACGGGTATGAACCCACTCCGGTTTCTGCAGGAGAAAGTCCTTTGCCACGGTGCCGAGGACAGAGCCATCGGCGGCAGATACTTCGACCTGGGCCCGGAACGCCTTTGCGGTGAATCCCTCCAGGGGGAAATCTGCGGAGGCAACGGTGCGGGGCGTGCCCATGGCGCGTGAGGGTTGGCATGGGACTGCCAGGGTACGTTCCTGGCCATCCAGGGTTGTGAGGTGGAATTTTGCCTGACCGGTTTGCCCGTTCAGGTCAAACTGATGGTGGGAGCTAAGGCGCATTGTCAGCTTCTCTTCATACCAGTACGGCTCCATCTGGATGTCGACTTGGGGCGTCCCGGCAGGCAACTTGCCCATGGCCAGATCCTTGACGTCCGCAGTCGACAACGCCCGGTTGAAAACCATGACCTCGTCCAGGTCGACGAAGCCGAAATAGCGGCCAGTCGATCCGAGGCGTATGGTTGTGCCATTTTCCCTGGGGCTTTCCAGGGAGAACGGCATCCAGGCATCTCGAATCAACTGTCCGTTGCGATAGAAGCGGATCCGCGGGTAGGCGACAACCACCGTGATATGGGACCAGTCTGTGCCGAGGATCTCCCGGTCCACCGGCCACGTCATTCCCATGTTGTCCCCGGCGGCATCCTGCGAGTTCGCATTGAAGATGAGGTTCGTATAGGCGCTAGTGGTAAACTGGTAGAACGGGCCCTGAAAGAGCGGGCAGTTGGCCGACTTTTCGATTGCATTTTGGCGGACCCAGAGCGCATAGGTGAAGTCACCTTTGAGTTTCAGTGAGTCGCTCTTGGCTTCAACGATGGACGTTTCTCCGTCGAAGCGCATGACCCCACGACGACCGCGCACC
>CAUZOD010000121.1:0-8264 GCA_963581115.1 Phycisphaerae bacterium
TCTGTCACTCGTGCCCCCCCCAACCCCCAGGGTCCAAACACCCTTGCCTAATCTGGGTTCGCCGCCGGTACAAATCCACCTGAACTCGCCTGAAAAATATGCAGCAGCCACTCAATCGTATGGCAGCTATCACATGCCCACCACGCTTGAAATCCACTGAACAATTCCCGCAAGAACCACCGGTGCATTGATCTCAACTGCAATGACCAAAATCTGTGCTCCTTATAGACACTGCTACAGGCTAAGTGGCCCGACTGTCCGGTCGATCAAAGAATAAGCAACCCAAGAGAACTGCCGTGAATTATCGGACCATTACACGAAGAGCCCGGCCAATAGCCTTCACACTGCTGGAGATGGTAGTCACCCTAGCCACCATCAGCCTGCTGCTGGCGGCCACGATGTCGGTAGTGGCCTTGGCCAGCCACGCAATGCCTGCACGTAACGGCATGCAGAATTCGCTGCTTGAAAATCAGCGAGTGCTTGATGAACTGACCGGTGACTTGATGTACGCCACCGCCATGATCACAGTGACCAAGACCGAGGTTGAGTTTATCGTAGCCGATCGCGGTCACGGAGAATCTGGAGCGGAAATCATTCGCTACGCCTGGTCGGGTACGCCTGGTGACCCGCTGACCCGGCAGTACAACCGAGGAACCATAGCAAGTGTGCTTAACAATGTGCAAAATTTTTCGGTGCTTACCGGATACCGTACTTCACCACTTATCGGCAACCCTCGAGTGCTGCTGGTCGTAGACGACGATGTAACGCCCAATGGGCAGGATGCGGCCAAGCAGGCTTTGATTGAATCGTGGGGGTTCACTGTGAAACTGGCAGCGGCGAAGAATTCCCTAGCCGAATTCACCGCTGCCATGACCACTGCCGATGTCATGTACATTTCGAACCAGATCAACACTGATCTGATGCACAATAAGTCACTGAACGCGGCGATGGGAATAGTCGCCGAAGATTATCCACTCTACAACGATCTGGGCTTGACCGAGGTCGGCAAATACATCGCGAACGATGGCGAAATCTGGATTAGCGATAACAGCCATGAAATCACCCGGGGGTTTGCAATCGGGCGCCTGGCTATCTTTGATTCACAACAGGGACACCTGCATACCAATGGGGCACTGGCACCCGACGCCCAGATGCTGCCGCAATGGCCGCCATTTGATCCTATGACTGTTACTCTGGATGCCGGGGCCCGGCGCTATGACGGCAGCCTGACCAGAGGCCGACGCGTAAAGTTGCCTTGGGGCGACAAGAGAAAATTTGACTTCACCAGCCTGAATGACAACGGCAAACTGATCCTACGCCGCAGCCTTGCCTGGGCCGCCGCTCCCATCGTTTACGACAGCATTCGTATTGGAATCCAGAGATCTAACCTCACGAACCGTGTCGAAGCGCAAACCCTGCTACTTAATTGCCCTGATATGCCATGAGCGAATTTGATACCCCATGCCGAGGCTGCCAACCTGTCACCGGATTCACTCTGGTAGAGGCAGTAATGTCTGTAGCCCTAGTAGGCTTTATGCTCGTCGCAGCCCTGCATGCCGTTGGCGCTGCCAAGACGCGCCAAACCGCAGTAACTGACTACAGCCACGGCCGCCAGCTGGCCCAATCAATGATAAACGAGATCCTGGCCCAGCCCTACGCTGAACTGATGACTGCGGACGGTGATGTGTTGTTACGCGAATTCACCGGTTCGATGAAAACCATCCGGGGCACGATCACGCCCACCCTCGCCTACGCACAGTACTTCAAGCCCCGCCTGCCCGAAAATACACTCTCCTGGCGGCTGACTCGATTCGAGATCCGCGGTAAAGACGCCGGCCTGGCCAACGAAGCCCTCAAGGTACGACTGCACCTACCTGACGCCGACAAAATGCCCTCCACCACGGCCGTGGAACAATTAACGGTCCCTGGGAATAACCTCCCGCAATGCAGCGGTTGGTATGCGTTTACCTTCTCCGACCATTCCGGCCTTGACCCTCAGGTTGGCCTGTGTGTGGCACTGACCACCTCATCCGACCCTGCGGCCCTCAATTTTGAGTATCAGACAGGAGATGTCTTCGAGTCAGATACGGCCCTGATAGAAGGAGATCCAAACTGGCACACCGCCTCCCCCTCCATGACGATGATCTATCGCGCCTACGGCAACTACGAGATAGCTCTTGGCATCGATCCCGGGGAAGACAGCGGCAACCGCGAGAACTTCAATGACGTCGATGACTACAACGGCTGGTCTGCGTCGCCGCCACAAGACCCCAGTGGCACCGTATTGGAAGGCCTTAAAGGCTGGAAACGCCAAGTTGAAGTGGCCTGGGTCGATCCAAGCAATCTGAGCCAGGTTGTAGGGGCTGAATCAGGCCTCAAGCGAATCACAGTGAGCGTTTATCGTGGCAACGTGGTTGCCGCCAAACTGGTCGCGGTGCGATCCGCAGGACTTCAACCACCACAATTATGCTGCTTTGATGACGCAAGTAAGCAGGAACTGCCGGCCCAGATCTGTACCGATTGGGGTGGCAGGCCCCAGGGTCTGGGCACCAATCTCGCCTGCCATGACTGCCCGCCACCACCACGTGCCGTAAAGCCCCTTAATGTACTGTTCGTTTCCAACTTCACTGAGGTGTTCAATCTCCTTACCGGTCAGTTCGTGCCACTACCGAATCCCCAGGACCAGGCAAAAATCGATCTGCTCACAGCCTGGGGTCACCATGTTGAACTGATTGATGGGATCACCGACCCCATGGCATATACCCACGCCTTCGGGCGCAATGATGTGGCCTATGTTTCACTGGAGGTCGATTACACAGACGTGGTTAAGAAACTGATTGAAGCACCAATTGGACTGGTCAACGAGGAAACAATGCTGGCTCCATACCTCGGGTTTTCCACGGGTACAGGAACGGTGGCAAGCATGACCGACACAGTGATGATGGACAACAGACACGAAATCACGTCAGATTTCGTGTCTGACGATGTCCAGTTGACTACAAGCGGCCAGCCGCTTAGTCACCTCCAAGGCACCCTCAGTCCTGATCTTCTCTCACTGACCACCCATCCCACCTCGGGGTATCCGGCCTTAAGTCTGCTTGATACCGAAGCCCGGCTGACATCATCGGGCCAGGCTACTGGGCGCCGGGTCATGCTGCCCTGGGGTGGAGACACTTTTAATTTCAATACGATAACCACCCACGCCAAGACGATCATGCGCAGATCAATCGATTGGGCCGGTGGTGGCACCCAATTGGATTCAGCTCTGGTGGCCCATTGGAAGTTTGATGAGAACAATGAAATCATCGCGGTGGATTCAATCGGCACCCATGACGCCACGCTCGTTTCGGGGGCCAGCGGGACCGGGGCACAACTCAGGGAAGCCCTCTATCTCGACGGCAACAATGGCTACGCACTGGTCAACGATAGCCCGGCCCTCTCACTCCTGGATCAGTTGACCTTGATGGCGTGGATCTACAAGAACAGTCGCTCAGGGTGGGATCTGATCCTGAACAAGGGAGCATCGGGCTCGAACCAGAACTACTGGCTGGGAATGATCGGTGACGAATTAAGCTTCGGCTTCCATGCCAATAGCTTCCAGAAATTCACTACGGCTGGAGCCAACATACCCAAAAACCACTGGAAACACGTAGTCGCAACCTTCGACAACGCAACCGGCGAGGTACACCTATACCTGGACGGTCGGCTGGAGCAAAGCTGGAGAACCTCGCAGGCGCCACTAACCAATGGAGATGATCTCTACATCGGCCGCAGCCAATATGGTGAATACTGGGACGGGCAGATCAAAGATCTGCGTATTTACAATCGAGTGCTCCGTGAACGCGAGATCGAAGCAATTTTTTTGGAAGGCAATAGCTGATGCCCCACCCGAATTCAAATCGTGCTGTCGGCACCCGGCGAAGTGATGCACGCTGTCGGGGTACTATCTATCTCTATTTTCTTTCCGTCGGGGTTCTGGCCATGGTGGTGGCTTTGGGTGCTTTGCTGGAAATCCGCGTCCAAGCCCGCCAGACCCAAGCGGCTTCAGCGATCGTCGTTACCCGCTTCTACGCTCATTCAGCTGTCGAGCAGGGATTGGTGATGATTCGCAATAATCCGCAGTGGCGCAAGGATCTAGGCAGTGGCCGGTGGATCAACGATCGACCGATCGGCGACGGCACAATGCGCCTCGATGCGATCATCATCGACGACGATGGGGACGGCAACCCGGACAACAACGACGTAGTCCTGACCGGCACGGGTGCCATAGGTGGTGCCGTACACCAGATGCAGGTCGTGGTTGACGATGGTATCAACGTCTTGGCGGGCAGCTGGCAACAAATCGTCAACTGATTGATTGTTTCTTGAACGGCATGAGAACAGCGATTGTCTAATGGCTGGATCTTACTGAACCAACGCCCAGCCTGTTTCCACGTTAAGGACGATCGTCCTCCGAATTCCTCCTGATTCGACCACGACTGTACCCCCGGAATCGGGCTGACCGAAACCATCGAAATTGACGGACTGGTCGGTACCGAAAACCGCCGAGACCAACTGGGCCTGGTAAGGTGCATTGTCGAAGTGCACCATGTAGCTTTCTGAACTGTCATCCAAGGCTGCCAACGCCGAGATGCGCAGACGGTTCCGCGGCGCCGGCTCAAAGGCGACTGTGACCACCCCACTGGTGGCCCGAGCCTCGGTACGGGCCCATTCGAGATCGGTTACGACCCGACGAGCTGCAATGTCGGCACGATAGCGGCCCATCACACGCCCGTAGCGCGGCACTGCGATGGCAGCCAACACTACGATGATGGCCGACACCATCACAACCTCGATTAGCGTAAAGGCGCGGCGGACAGAGCTGATACAACCACCCCGAAGACACCACTGCATATTCATGGTCACGCCTCGATCCATTGCATGAGAAAGGGTCCCCTCAACTCCATATCATGTGCCCGATGTGACTACTGAGAGCTACGCAGCCGCAACAATACCTGACCCTGATCGCACATAAATCTTGCCGATCGATTGCCGACATCAACCAGGATGAATCCGTCAATTTTCTGACCAACACTGATCGGTAGCTCATTGACAATAGCCACCCCCTGCGCACCATTGCCCATCACGGCGCTGAGAGTGTGCCGTCGCAGGAACCGACCCACCGGATCCTGCGTCGAAACCTCGATGTGACTTTGAAATTTCGGCAGTGCCCACTTGCCCACGGTCATGAACGCATCGCGCGCCATAGTATCCGGTGGGCGATCTGCGGCGATGGCCGCCAGTCTATCAGCTACCGTGATCTGCTCTATCTCCGTAGCGGATTCGGGACTCATCGTCGGAAGTCTGGAGATCTGTGTGGTATCTGGTTCTACCACAACCCAGGCTGAATCAGCCACTGCGGCATCAGGGCCAACCGAGCCACTGCCAAGAACAAGGCGATCACATAACAGCGCAGTGGCACCAATCCCCAATACCACCAATAGGATTTTCCGTTGTTTGGTCATGTGCATCATTATGAAATAACCCACGCAAATAGAATCGGACCACCCTCTGGTTTCTCAAGGAGTCGCATCTGCATACCAGCTCAATTGCATTCGGAAAACCGCCGGATGATGAGCCCGGGCCGGTCGACCGGTCAGGTCAAACGATGCAACCTCGATATCGGCCAGATCCTCGTGCAGTTGGTGTAGAAACGCGCCAGTGGCCTGGTAACCGCCGCGGCCAGACATATCGATGGGAACACGCACATAGTGGGGCGTGGATGTTGCCCCTCCGGGTCCAATCTGATCGATCTGCAGACCGCAGTTTGTGGCCAATTGCGTAATCCGATTAATTCGGTGGTTCAGTCGATTAACGCCTTCCAGACGTAGCGCATCGGTCTGTACTGCGCGCTGCGATTTGGAGTACTTCCGGCGCATGGCGATCAGTGATTGAGACAAGTCCCTTGTTTCCTGCCGCTTCTGTTGCAGATGAGATCGCATCTGCAACAGCTCTTCCTGCTGGTGTAGAATCGGCAGGAACCCAAACAGACAGACCACGCCACTTAGCGCGATACAGACGCCTAAACCAATCCCATCGCTTAAACGGATCGACTTCACCGACCACTCTCCCCGGCCAGCGGCCGCTCATGGATCGCGCACGCGACTCGAAACGCCACGGCACGTTCGCCGGCAAACAGCTCGGTCCTCGTATCCAGAAACTGGACTCGATCAAACAAACCCGATTCTTCCAAGCGCAGTACATAGGCCGAAGCATCCGCATGGGATCGGGCTAGCCCCGACAGCGTCAAGGCATAGTCCCTCTTGGGCCCAGATCCGGTGGAAGCCGTCAACGGGTCAAGCTGGCAGGCTGAAAGCACGGTACGATCATCAAGAAGGTCGGCCAAGAGTGTCAACAGTGCGGTCCAATCCGCGCGATTGCCAATGGATGCGCTGGCCGCGAGCGTGGCTTCCGCTGCAGCCAGCCGCGGTTGCAGCTGATCGATCGCCGCCGAAACATCGGAAATCTGAGCCTCAACAGTAGCCAGATCTGCGGCGATGGCTTGATCGGGTGACCCGTGCCACACGCATACGCCAAGCCACAGGCCACCCAATACCACGCCATACCCGGAACATCCGACGCACCAGAGTTGGATACGCCGCCGTTGGCGGCGGCATTCAAGCCGATGGAATGGGATCAGATTCACTGCCCGAGACACCGCGCCACCTCCTGATCGTACTTCGCCAACCCCAGAGCGATCGGCAAACTTGTTGACAACGACTCGGTCGCGAATGGATCTGGGCAAGAGGCCAGCTCCCCCAGGCATACGGAAACGACAGTGGTATCTAGCAACTGTCCTAGCTGTTCAGCTAGCCCGGGCATCACCGCCCCGTTTCCTGTCAGTAGCAGATGCTGCAGATCCGCATCCGGGTACTGATCCGATGCATACTGCATTGAAAGATTCAGTTCGTGGGCGATTGCCTCGGTATGGGCCTCGATCTGATGTGCAACCGCAGTATGTAACCGGGCATCACCCGGTTCACTACACCGATCGATCTCAAATCCAAGTTCGTACAGCACATGCTCGATCACCTCCGCTGCGAACCCATGCTCAGACTGAATCGAGTTGGCCAGGTTTTGTAACCCATTTGTTTCCAGTGTGCGTTGATATACCAGTGTTCCTTCGTGCAGCAATACGAATGTCGACGCGTCCCAACCCAAATCCACGGCAGCAGTAATATTGTCAGCGACCTTGCCCCAACCTGCGATCGCTCGAGCCAAGGCCCAGCCCCGAATGTCCAGGGCTTGGACCAACAAACCATGGGCTTCCAAAGGATCCAGTAACGCTTCGGCATCCTGATGTGGACACGCTGCAGCCAGGACCGACGTACCCACTCCTGTCGAGATCGGCAAGTTCCAGAACGCCACCTCAACTTCCTGTGGATCACATCGGTGGATCCGGGCCATCTCCGCGGCTGCGATCTGGGCAAATGGCACACCGGGCCTATCCTCAGGTAATTCAAGCCGTTCGATCTGCTCGCTACCCGCAGGAACGCACAACACCACCCTCCGACCATGAAAACCACAGCGGCGCAGCGCTGCAACAAGTCGCTGGACGTCACCGGGTGACAGGGCGTCGCCGGTGTCGGACCGTGGCAGTGATAGCACCGCTGACAGCTGATCTCCTGACAACTGCAACGCACTGATCCGATGGCTGTCGATATCCAATCCGATCGGACTCCACCGATGCCTGGATAAGCGAATCATCCTCCACCTCCGGCCATCGCAGTTAAGTCAAACAGTGGCAGGAACATGCTCAATGCCACCACCGCCACCAGTAATCCTAAAATGATCAGGATGACCGGCTCCATAAGTCCGGTCAGCGCCCGCAACCGCATGTTGTTCTCCTCGTCAGCGAAATCAGCCATGTTCAGCAACATCCGTGACAACTGACCACTGGCTTCCCCACTGCGGATCCCCTCATGAACCGCCGGGTCAATTAGCCGATCATCCGCAAAAGCCGTACTGATGGGATCCCCGCGCTGCACCGCATCCGCCGCTTGGTCAAGTAACTGTTCGTAGTGCACGTTTCCTGCAGCGCCGCGGGCCAATTGCAACCCTTCTAGCAATGGGACAAAGCTGTCGATCAAGACGCCAAGCAGGCGTACAATCCTCGCGGTGGCGAATCCTCGCGTCAACGGCCCAACAATTGGCAGGCGAACCATAGCCCCATGCAAAACGTGGCGCCCCGCGTGGGTATGCAGGTACAAGACAACAGCGATTGC
>CAUZOD010000122.1:0-8219 GCA_963581115.1 Phycisphaerae bacterium
AAATGAGTGGTTTCGAGGTCTGTCGCAAACTCAAGGACGATCCAGCAACACGCGCCATTCCTATTATGATGGTCACCGCGCTAAACGAATTGGGTGACATCGAACGTGGCGTCGAATCCGGTACAGATGATTTCCTGACTAAGCCCGTCAACAAGTTGGAACTGGTAACGCGGGTCAAGTCCCTGCTGCGAGTCCGGCACCTCAAACGTGAACTAGATCGTACCGAGGCGTACATCCGGGATCTGGAACAGCAGCAGAGATAACCCGGATGTTTTGTCCTGTTCTTGGCATCAATCCCACCCTTCTACCCGCTGGCCCTATAGTCCACCCAGGCTTGCAGGCAAAAAAAACATCTTCAAGAACGGGCCGCCGGATCAGGCCCTGCCGGTGCCTTAACCAACCCGGAAGTAATGGCACCACCATTGAAAGTGAGATCCACAATCCTGATTACGCGACTGAACCCTGGCGCTAAACAGTCGCGATCCTAATCACCACAATGGCTCAGATCTTCCAGTATCACTAATGCCCTGCCACACCAAATGGTGGCGATGCTCGGTCAAGCCAAACGACCCATAATAAAGCCGTAGTAGAACGGTGGCCTTTCAGCCACTGGGTTTTGTACCGATTTGGATACAGACCGTTCCTGATTCAATTGTTATCAGAACCAGAATCAATGTTGACTGATTCGTCACCGCACCAGGGCCGATAAGAGAGTTTTCTCTCTCCGGTGTCCGGGGCAGCGACATGTCACCGAACAAGATCAGGCGGCCGACCGAAAGCTATGGCCGTATCGGATTTTCGATCTATTCGAAATTCTGATCTGTTGAATGCTCAATCTTGGCGCCCCGCTTGAATTCACTTGGCGCCATAGACCTTCACGGGTGAAGGAAAGGAGCTGGTCATGCGGTGAAGCAAGACTCCCGGGCGCAACACTGATCTAAGCGTTTAACGCAACATTCCCTTTAACGCATCAGTCGATCGGATCGGAGATCCGTGAATCACATAGGCAGGACGCAGTTACCACGGACGTGACACCGACACGCGTGTACACGGAGGACCAAACACGATGAGTACAATCAATACCAATGTTCAGTCTCTTCTGGCCCAACGAATCCTGGGTCAACAGAACAAAGCCCTTCGCCAGTCGCTTGAGCGACTGAGCACGGGACTGCAGATCAACCGCGGAAGCGACAACCCTGCCGGCCTGATCGCTTCTGAGGCGTTGCGAAGTGAAAAGGCCTCCATCAGTGCCGCAATCGGTAATGCCGAACGTGCTGACCAGGTGATTAACATCGCTGAGGGCGGCCTGCAGGAAATCAATTCCCTGCTGATCGAGGTGCAAAGCCTCGTGGGGCAATCGGCCAACGAGGCCGGCATGTCCGAGGACGAGAGGAGGGCAAACCAGCTACAGATCGACTCGATCCTGCAGACAATCGACCGGATCGCAGGCACAACCAGTTTCCAAGGCTCCAAGCTGCTCAACGGTACCCTGGACTTCACCATCAGCGCCCAAACCAGCCAGGTGGTTGACTTCCAGATCAATGCCGCCAAGCGAGCCGCCGACTCCAATCGTAATGTGCAGTTGACGGTCACCGCGTCGGCCCAGCACGCCGGCCTGTTCCTGTCAACCGCTGGGGCAACGATTCTCCTCGATGACAGCCCGGACTCCCGGCTGGTTCTCGA
Source organism: Phycisphaerae bacterium (assembly GCA_963581115.1). Classification (GTDB taxonomy): domain Bacteria; phylum Planctomycetota; class Phycisphaerae; order Phycisphaerales; family Phycisphaeraceae; genus CAUZOD01. Next base: position 1,684 of record CAUZOD010000122.1, read on the forward strand.
AGTCGGTGGAACACTCGGCTCACGGGAGTTTACCATCGCCTCAGCCACCACCACGGCTGACGTGGCTGCCCAGATCAATGAATTCAGCGATGCCCTTGGCGTGACGGTAACCGCCAGTGGTGGAGGTTTGGCCTTCAAGTCGACCAGTTTCGGTTCCGACGCATTTGTCGCTATCGACGTGGTAGACGATGGCGGCTCGGCCGGCGGGATTGCCCGCCTGGCATCGGATGACGAGAACGCCGCGATCGCAACAGGATTCACCACCCTCACAGCGGCGGCGAACTCCGAAGCCATCCGAGATTCCGGTCAAAACGTTGGAGCAATCATCAACGGCGTGGCTGCAACATCACGAGGTCGAACGGCCCGCATCAATACCGACTTTCTTGACGTAGAGATCACCTTAAACACCTCCGGAGCTCAGAGTCTCGGGACACTTGATGCGTTCACCATCACCGGAGGAGGCGCTGTGTTCAACCTAGGGCCCAACGTCGATATCAGTAATCAGGTCTCGATTGGAGTCCGCAACGTTGCCACCCGGAATCTTGGCAATATCGCCAATGGATTCCTGGACCAACTGGCCTCAGGCCGCAGTAACAACGTGTTCGATGGCGATCTCAACACAGCGCAGAAAATCGTTAATGACTCGATCAACCAACTCTCCGGCCTCCGCGGCCGACTGGGCGCCTTCCAGAAAAATACGATTGGAGCGACCATCCGATCACTGGGAGTGGCTCTGGAGAATACCAGTGCTGCCGAAAGCGCGATCCGCGACACCGACTTCGCAACCGAAACCGCGGAACTGACCCGCGCACAGATCCTTGTCAACGCCGCAACCCAGGTACTGGGCATCGCCAATGCCCAGCCGCAATCAGTACTGGCACTGCTCGGCTAACACCGACGCTCTACCTCGTTCAAGGGCGGCCCGCCATGTGCGGGCATCTGATCACTGATGCGGACCGGCGGCCGAAAATAGCCGCCGGTCCTTTTTTTTCAAGGCATGGAATCTAATGCCGACAACGACCCGACACACAGATCCTAGCACGGCTCATCCCGTTGTTGGGGTCAACGGAGTACGGCGAGATCGTAAGCAACATGCTGCCCCCACTGCCATTAACCCACGGACCGTGACGGGCCCTTTCAGGCCCCACCAGGGCCAAATTGATCCGCCATCAGCCTGATGACGTTACGTGATCGCCCTGCAACTGGTAAAGGCAGGAAACCACGTGACGAAATACAAGATGAACGCTAGGATGAAGCGGTACCGCCCCACGGCGAATATTCACGCCGCCCAAGGTGGCGTCCGATCATGTAAACCATGAACTTGACCCGTCGGGACATGCTGCTTGCCTCCATTGGCCTGCTCGCCGGAGGCTGCACGACCCGATCAACCCACCCCCTCTCCCAGCGATCAAGCCCCTCGGGTTGGCACGAGCCGATCGTCAGCGTACCACCACACCCCATATCACAGCCGGTACCGCCATCGTCACCAATCGCGCAAGTGGCGGCCGATCCCCTTGCCGCCCTCGCCCGGTCTAAGTGGACCAACAAGAGCCCGATCGGTCGCAAGGTCAAGCCGATGAACGGTATCCGGAAGATCACCGTGCACCACGAGGGCTGGAAGCCGTTCTACAGCCTTGACGCCCGTACCACGGCTAATCGGATTGAGCAGATCCGCCGTATTCACGTCCACGACCGCGGATGGGGAGACATCGGCTACCACTACGTGCTTGATCGGGCTGGCCGCCTCTGGCAGGGCCGACCATTGCATCTGCAGGGCGCCCACGTCAAGGACCACAATGAGCACAACCTAGGCGTCATGGTACTAGGCAACTTCGACCGCCAGGACCCGAGCAAACAGCAGATCGATCACCTTGGGTTCGTGCTGCGTGCCCTCGTGCGTCGACATGGCACGCCCGTATATCGCGTCAAAACTCACAAAGAACTGATGCCAACTGCATGCCCCGGCCGGAAACTCCAGCCCATCGTGTCCCGAATGCGTAGCACCGGGTACATCGGGTAACCCATATAATCCACTCCCCCGATCGGCCAATGCGCTAAGTTTGGCTTAGAATATCATAGGGGTCGCAGGCCCTTACAGAAAACGATTTGCACCCGAGCAAAGATGTTTCATGACCATGATCTCCCCCCCCTCCAACGCCGAGGCCATCAATGACGTTTCCATGTTGGGGGAACAAATCGAAGCCGCCCTACTTACGACGGATAGGCCCATCACCTCGGCACGCCTAGCCGAAGCGATCGGCGAAACTGAGAGTATCCAGATCAACCAGGCGATCGAGATGCTAAACCAGCTGTACGAAAAAACGGCACGTAGCTTTCGCATCGAAGCGGTCGCCGGCGGATGGCAGATCATGACCCTGCCACAATTCTCTGGTGTGCTTGAGGCTCTTCACCACGACCGGTCTCAGAACAAACTCTCGCCCGCCGCACTGGAGACGCTGGCGATCGTAGCCTATCGCCAGCCCGTTCTTCGTGCCGATATTGAAGCGATTCGGGGCGTAGCCTGCGGTGAAGTGTTGCGATCGCTGATGGACAAGCACCTGATTAAGATCGTGGGGCGGGCTGATGAAATCGGTCGCCCCATGCTCTACGGCACGACGAAAAGCTTCCTTGAGGTCTTCGGCCTGACCAGCCTCAAGGACCTGCCCCAAGCCGACCAACTGCAGCCCCGACAATAACCAGATCCATCGATGTTTCGGCCTCACCCCCACCATGCTGCCCGAAGATCAGTCACCCCCAGGCCAAGGCCGGCCCGCCGCCGCCTCGACCAGAAAATAAACTACACGCTGTGCCTTGGACTCACCGTCATCATCATGGGCTCAGTGCTGGCACCCGGTTGTAGGCCTTATACCCTACAAGGGAAGGTGATCTCAGGTCCGGCGTCGATGATCTCGTTCGTCAAAGCCAGCGACCCAAACCTGAATGAATTCGGTATCGCCGGCGCGACCCTCGACCTCATCCTTGAACCCGACAAGCTTTCCAGAAAACCCGCTGGAGCAACCGTTTCGGATCGTATGGGAAATTTCCAGTTGCCGGTATCCCAGCTAGGTGCCGGAGTACTGGTATACGAAGCACGTCTGGTCTGCCGCCTGAAGGGACACACGCCGGCAGTGCACACATTCCGCCTCCCAGCATCGCAGAAGCTCGCACTGATTATGCTGGCGCCGGGTCGAGATGTTTACATGCCTCCCAAAAGTGACATACTCGATGAAACATTACAAATGAGCAAGCCGTACCTGAACGAATAGAGTCGAACCAATGGGACGCCATGACATTGCTTTACCTTTTGCACCTGAAGAATATGATCGGTTGTCTCAGCTCGACTCAAAGTAGTAGATGGCCAGAAGGTTCTGCGGGAACCACAATAGTGAACCGACAAACCCATTCTGACAGTGGACCTTCTATCACACAGAAGATGACCAGTGCATGATGGATTAGTGTGTTGGTACCTGACACAAGACAACGATGCCCAATAACCTATTCCCTACCACAGTAATTGGCAGCCTGCCGCGACCAGCCTGGGTAGCAGAAGTGATCGAGGACCGCAAGACTGGTCGGATATCGGAGCCACAGGCGTCGATACTGCTTGACCGGGCTATCGAATCCGCCATCGCATTACAGCAACGGGCCGGCCTCGATGAGATCACCGACGGTGAATGGCGTCGCGAAAGCTACGTTAAGGTATTCTCTGAGAGAGTCCGGGGTTTCAAGGCCGACTTGCAAGACAGCGCAGGATTACCCTACCCCGCCGTGGTGGCACCGATTGAGTACCATCGCCCCCTAGCGCTCGAAGAGTTGGAATTCATCCGACCTCGCACGAGTGGCCGTGTCAAGATCACCCTCCCGGCCCCGTATATCATTGGCCGACGCATGTGGCATCCAGCACATTCGACCAAGGCGTATTCCTCACGTGCAGAACTGATGGAGGCATGTGTGCCTATCCTGCGACAAGAAATCGATCGCCTAAGCCAAGCAGGCGCTGACACAGTCCAACTGGACGAACCGTGGCTCTCGACAATGGTAGATGATTCTTTCTGCCAACGAGAGGGGATTGAAGATCCGCCATACGAAATGGACCGATGCGTGGACCTGGTCAATCAGGTGTTCGACGGAATCCACGGCGTGGCCACCAGTATGCACCTGTGTCACTCACATTTCCAGCGCCGGCACGGCACTACAGGTTCCTACGAACCCATCATGCCTGCCCTCCGGAACCTCCACGTGGACACGATCTGCATCGAGTACGCCACCCCCGCAGTTGAGGGCATCAGCTCTCTGGCACAGTTTCCCGACCATGTCCGGCTCGGCTTCGGATGCGTCGATCACTGTGATCGACAGGTGGAAATACCGGACCAGATTGCCGCGAGAGTCAGGGATGCGATGCGCTTCGTCGACAAGAGTCGCATCACTCTGCATCCAGACTGCGGATTTGCGCCGTCGGTCCAGAATCCGATGGATCTGGACGAGGCCTACCGCAAGCTCAAAGCGATGTGCGAGGGTGCTGCTCTCCTACGCGATCAGTACGGTTGACCCATCACCTCCCATCATTGCGCCGATGTATATCTCCTGTCCGACCACACCGCAAGATTTTGAAACGTACTACGAGATCCGCTGGCGTATCCTGCGCCAGCCCTGGCACCAGCCCCGTGGTTCCGAACGAGATGAGTTCGAGAAACAATCGCGGCATGTCATGGTGCGCGATGCCAACCATCGTCCGATTGCCGTAGGCCGAGTGCACTTCTCGAAACCACACGAAGCGCAAGTCCGGTATATGGCGGTCGAACTTGGCGATCGTCATCGTGGCGCTGGACGTCTGGCACTCGATTCCCTAGAACAATATGCTCGCGAGCAGGGCGCAAGAATCATCTTCTTAAATGCACGCATCGCTGCCATAGGCTTCTACAAAAAAATGGGGTACCAAGTCACTGGCAAGGCCCACACACTGTTTAGCACGATGCGGCACGTGAGGATGCAGAAGAGGCTGTGAGCTGTCACCGTGATTCGATCCTGCCATCCAATTATTCTAAACCTTCCCTGCAGTAGTGATAAATCGAACCATACATCTATTTCAATCACAAGGAGAAGTCGCACATGAGAAGACTCCAAAAAAATATCGTCATCGTGACCGGCGGGGCCTCCGGGATCGGTCAAGCCATAGTGCGCAAGTTTGCCCATCATGGTGCGACGGTGATCTTGGCTGACATTCAGACTGAGCCCGCAGTGTGCACCGTGAATGAGGTGACCCAATCCGGCGGTAGGGCTCAATTCATCGAGACCGATCTGCGCGACCTGGAACAGATCGACGCGCTTGTCCGGCACATGGTCAAACAGTTCGGCCGCGTCGACATCATGGTCCCCAATGCCGGACTGCAATATGAAAACGCCGTCGCTGACACCACCGAAGCCGAGTACGACCACATCATGAATGTGAATCTGAAAGGAATGTTCTTCTGTTGCAAGAGTGCAGTGGCGGTGATGCTTGGCAACGGTGGCGGCGACATCGTGGCAATTGGTTCGGCGCTGAGCTTGGTCGCTGAACCCCACGCAGCTGCCTGCTGCACATCCAAAGCCGGCGCCCTCAATCTGGTTCGGAGTATTGCCACTGATTACGGCAGAAACAACATCCGTGCCAACTGCGTCTACCCCGGCTATATCGATACACCCCTGAACGATCGGTATTTCCAGCAACAGGCCGACCCCGTTGCCGTACGGCAAGCGGCGGTAGAATCAAACCCACTTGGACGAATCGGCCACGTCGACGAAGTCGCCAAATACGTGTCCTTTCTGGCCAGAAAGGAAGCGAGTTTTGTCACCGGCGCGTCCCTGATCATCGATGGGGCGGCCTGATCGACAAGGTCTGATCCAACGTCTGAGTTGATCAGTTCCGGTCCTGAACATATAAGTGTGAAGTTGCAATCCTGCAACGACAGTGATAACCAGGTTCCGGCGAGGTGTTGCTTTTCTATATTCTCAAGACTGCCATCAGCGGTAATTCCCTCGTTACCACCAACCACGATTCACGCATCAAGGAGTACGAGATGTCACATCAAGTTTCCTGCCGTCTGGCACCGGTACTCACCATCGGCTTACTCATCAGCGGATGTGCGACTTTGCAGACCTACAACGCCGATGAGGTCGGACGGGCAAGAGCGGTCATGCTCGTCTCTCGCACCACCTCACCCATTTTGATCGATGGCCGACTAGACGAACCCGTCTGGCAACAAGCCGCTGCCTACCCGCTAAGCACGTCCCTCGACAAGATGGCGGCTGGTTTCCAGATTCAGGAATCCGGCTCGGTGCGACTGGCTTGGGACGACAAGGCACTGTATGTGGCCGTGGAATTTGAGGACAGCGATATCGTGGCCGAGGGTCAACAGGACCAGTTGCATCACTATGAATTGGGTGATGTGGCCGAAGTATTTCTGCGCCCCGTCGGATCAACCTGGTACTGGGAGTTGTACGCGACACCACATGGGCACAAGACCGAGTTCTTCTTCCCTGGCCGCGGCCGATTGCCA
>CAUZOD010000123.1:0-8196 GCA_963581115.1 Phycisphaerae bacterium
TAGTATTGGCTGCCGATAACATCCCGATCCGGTCACGCACTGCCGCAGCGGCATGAATTGCATCCAATATCTTTGCGTTGCGGTCCAGCACTGCGATACGTTCTGATACCAATTGCTGTTCGACCGACGTCAACAGTTGCGTGCCGTCGGCCAAGCGACGGTAATCGACCGACATTCGATCGATGTCCTGCTGTTCCAGCGGTAACAAAGACATTAACCCGAAACGCTGTTCGACCGCATCCAGTGCCAATGGCTTGTTGGTACCACTGGCCTGCTGAACTGCCTTGGGTGCCTCGGACTGCGCTACCAAAGGCGCCGCCGCAGAAGGTTCGAGAAACTGGATACGGTCTTCAGTGCGCGTGGCTTGAATCGCCTCGGAGGCCGCAGGTTCCCCCGCTGCCGTTGCAACCTGTGACTCAACACCGACAGACTCAATGAACTGGACGCGAGGTGGCGCTTGAGCCAAGTCAAGAAATACCACCGCTGAAGGCTCCGAGGTCGTCGTTGTATTGATCTCGGCCGGTGTGGGCACCTCGTCGTCGGGGAGTGGATCAACGAACGTCTTCAGGGTCAAGTCTGTGGTATTGGCAGTAATCGCGACGGTCCCCAGCCCAGAGTCCAGTGGCGATGGTTCGATTGTGGGCACTTGGGCATTGACAAGTAGACGGGGCGACAGTGATTCAAGTTCAAATGTCTCTGGCCAGATGGATTCAGGATCCTCGGAATCCCGTAATGCGTTGTTAATCGGTTCCTGGCGATACTGACGGACGCTGCCATCCGCATTCGATCCCACCGGGGGCGGCTGCGTTGTCTCTTGGACCGAGCCTGGCGGTACAAACACCGAGGCCCCCACCGGTGGAATGATCTTGTAAAAGCTACCCACTTCATCGACGATCTGAACTATCCGGTCTTTCTTGAGCACCAACTGCACCCGGTAGCTCTCGCCTGGCCCATTGATCGACCCCGCCTTTACATCGGTCCGGTCGACATTGACGGTGCCAGTCAAGCCATCGCCGTCGGCGTCCACAAAGGCCTTGGACACATATGAGTAGCAACCCTCAGGCGCTGCGATGCGATACCAGCCGAAAATCTGCTCCTGCACATGCACCAGATCATCCTGCTTGAACTGGTTCACAACGTAGTAGGCACGCCCGGCGCCAGCGCGCGCATCCACGTTGCTCTCCACGATCTGGCCAATAAACGGTGTTTCTTGGGCTTGCGCTTCGTAGGACGCTGCTATGAGAATCCCCAGCAGTCCGACCACCAATGATATGGCAAGTAACGGCGTGTGTCGGTCCATGGCTCGCTCTCCGTAGCGACTCCGCTCCTACAATCGGTCCGTCGATCGGCCCGACACCCGACAGTATCCGTTGCCACACCACCCGTCAAGGGCACGCGACCGAGCCCGAGACCCGAAAGGCCCATGCCACCTCCCACGGCTGGGCATGCCCGTCGCGCAGACGCCGAACCTCCAATCGGTAACGCCCGGCAGGTAACTCGGGAAAATAAATATGTTCCACGTTGTCCACTTCGCTGTCGCTGAGGGCGACCAGATGCTCCGGGGCATCGGCATCCGCATCAGCGGCACGATAGAACAGAAGTAGATCAAAATCCGCAAGCCGGGGCGTGTCGAGCCAAACCCGCTGCTTCGTGCCAACGACTTGAGTGACCCGGCCTGCAATTCGTCGGTTCCAGGCAAGGACAAAGGACGCCGGTCCCAGAGATCGCTCAGTTTGGAACCGCATGGAAGACGCTGACCCTTGGTTCATCGTCCACAGCCCCCATCCGCAGCACCGCGAAGTGGTCGAGTCATCGGCGCCCCACTCACCGACTTCCAGAATCTGCAGACTGTTGTCCAAATGGGCTACGCCCGCACCAAGATGTTCGTCGAGGGGGCTGCCTTCCCGAGGTTCCCACAGCGGCGGTTTCTCTGCACCGGCCAGCAGCACTGCCTTGATCACTTCAGGCTTGGGCGCTGCACCGCCTAGTGCGTCGGCAGTCTCCAATAACCTCACCACACAAGCTGCGACTGCCGGGGTGGTAAAACTGGTCAGACCGCGGGGGCCGACGATATCCGGCTTACAGCGCCCGGCACCCTCATAACGGGTGTACCCACCCGAAGATGCACCGCTGCCACCCGCCGTACCCACAGCGATTACATTGTGCGCGCTGCCCAGCAACGGCGGAACCGCCGAATTGCGATTGTTGTTGACACCAACACAATAAAGTACGTCCTTGACATCCACGTCGTAGTCGACTCGCCGCAACAGGTGCTCGACTCCCTTGCGATCGTCGCCAATCCAGGAGTGGGTAAAGACTCGAATCGGCTCGGACGGGGGCGGACCAGCCGGATTGGCAAACAGGTATCCACGGGTCATCCAGTCACCAGAAGCGTAACAGTGCACCTCATCCACTCCCGGCGCCAAGCCCCCACGACCGTAGATGACTTTCGCCGTGCTCGTGGCATGACCAAAGGGTGTAGATGGTCCTGATCGCGGAATAAACCGAACTTTTTGGAAACGGACCTGTAAATGATCGGGCAAGTACTGACCTGCCTCACCCTCGACATGGCCGACGATAATTCCTCGGCCAATCGGCACCGCCTCGTTCAGCCGCCGCTGGGCCGCACGGACACCAATCAGTTCGGCCACCGGGACCGGTCGGGTAGCAGGCACCTCACTGGCCACTGCCGAACCGGTTAGAACTGCACCGACCCACACGCTTGCCCAACACGGTCCTTGCATGCCGTGATTGTACGCCCAATGGCCTACCCTCCCCACGGAATCCCTGCCACTCCCGATCCCGCAACCATTACACTTGCATCGTGCTAAAGAAACCACTCAATAAATTGCGCGGACCGGTGTATGCCTCACGCGTGGCCGAACTAGTTCTCCAGACCATGACTCCTCTGCAATCCGGCGGCTGGGTGCTTGACGCTAGATGTAGTTTTGGAGCACTGGCACGGGTGCTGCTCGATAGCCCGAACCGGGTACTGGAACTAGGCACACGGGCTGAAAATGAATTCGTGACAGAACCCAATGATCGAAATCGATGCGCACGATGGCCGAATAATGCAGTACGACAATGGAGCACTCCATGTCGTACTGATCGCTGATGCCCTCCACCACGTGGTGGCTCCAGAGTTGTTGCGCACCGAGGTAGCACGCGCCACTGGTCACTGCTTAATCATCAAGGACCACAAGCTGGATCGGCCACTGATCCGAACTCACATTTTCTTTTTCGACTGAGCCGCCAACATGTCTTTACGGCGTCCCATCCCTGTACCAATACAACACGCTCCTGGCATAGCGTCATCTGTTCGTCAAGCAATAAGTGCAGACCATGCGGTTGTGCCCGCCACTATTTAATTTTCTGATCGAGGGGCAATTGCCCTATTTCACCGTGCTGCAGCCGTGATCAGTCAGCGAGTGATATACCAACACTCCCGCCAGCAATAGGAGTGCCCACCCCTCATGTGGCAGTATCACCACATTCCACCACCAGGAATTGCTCGTCGCTGGCCCGATTAGCCCGTGGTGGGCTGCCGTTGCCAACATCGATGGTCCCGGCACCGCAAAGACTAAACATAGCGCCAGAGACAGCCAAGCTGTCATATGGGAGCCAGTTCCCACACGGCGAAGCGACCAAGTTAGGGGGAAAACAAGCAGGACCGCATCGTAGCCGCGGTGATAAACCATCAACAGGCTCAAGGCTGCCAGCAAACTCAACGTTAGCAGTTGGTTATCCGTTTCCAGCCCACGCCGTGCCGCCCGAGCTCCTACCAATACCAAGACGATGCCCACAATTGCCACTATCCGATCGATGCCCGGCCACGGGCCCAAGGCCGCGGTCAGGGGATAAACGAGATTGATCAGTTGGTACCGATACGGGTTGCCCGGACCCGGATCACCGGCACCGCCGGGCTGAACGAATTCTGAAATGTTTGCTCGCAAATCCTCCAGCCATGGCACTTGGTTCAACTGCATCACACCCACAGCGATCATACCGATCACACCAACCACAGCCCCCGCCGCAACCAGCATCCGCCACTGGGCTCGCAAAAGTGGAATCAATAAGAACGGTCCCGCCAGTTGAGGTTTCAGGGCTAGGGCCAGACCCAGCAGTATGCCCGCCCACACCACTCGTCTGCGTTGCAGACACACAAATGACCACACCACGCAACATGCCGTTGCGGCCGCCAATTGCCCAACAAAAAACCCGGTGTGCACGGGTGCGTACAAGAGCAACAAGATCATCAACCACCATCCCCGGCGTTTAGACAGCGGCAGATCACCAAGCCGTGCGGCACCCACCACCAGACAGGTAAAGAATACGATATTGGCTGACGCCCACAGGAACTTGGCCGTATGCCATGAACCGATTGCAAATGGCGCCACCAGTACGAACGTCAGTGGTGGGTAAAGTGACATCAGGCGCCGATCCGGCATCTGTCCTGGCTGATTTACCTCCTGCACCGCCTGCTGCTGAGCCGCTTCGTCATACGGATTATCGCCCATGAGCCAGGTGTGGCTGGCAGCGTAGATCAATGCAAAGTCGCTTGAAGACCCAATTCCACGCGCCACGCCCCGCGACAAGAAAACACCCGCCGCCAATAAGAGCAGTGCCACCGCCAAGATCCGTACTCTGTTGCCGGTAGAAATCATGGACATCAAGATCATTTTATGCATTCTTGATTTATGATCGAACCGATAACATGGGCGGACCGCCCCGCCAGCCGGAACTTGCCGTGAACACCGACCCTACCCACTTGCCGCCGGAAGATGCCGCGCCCCGCGCACTATGCGTGGACCTGGACGGAACTCTGATCACAACCGATGCCACCGGTGAATCCATTGTGGCGTACATCAAGCATCACCCGTTCCGGGCCTGCATTGAACTGCCATGCTGGTTGATACAGGGACGCGGCGTTCTCAAACGCCGCCTGGCTGAACGGGTGTCTCTCGATCCGGCCCTGTTTCCATATCGTGAATCCGTGCTCGAATACATTCGCCAACAGAAGCAGGAAAAACGGCGAATCGTCCTGGCAACGGCATCTGATCAGTCGATCGCTCAAGCTGTTGCCGACCACGTGGGGCTGTTTGACGACACCATCGGTAGCTCGCAGGATCGGAATACGAAGGGCCGTATGAAAATCACTGCGATTAAACAGTTGCTCGGCAATCAGCCCTACGACTACATCGGTGATTCACACGCTGATCTGCCCCTGTGGCAAGCCACAGGCAAAGCAATCATGGTCAACCCCTCACACCGCACCCAGCAGGCTGCGCAACGGCACGTCAATCAGGTTAAAACCCTCGTCCCACACCGATCGGCTTGGGCCAGTATCGGCAGCGCGATGCGACCGCACCATTGGGTCAAAAATCTTCTTCTCGCCGTGCCCCTGATCGCGGGTCACCAGATCAATCCCGGGAACATCGCCCGCGTCATGGCGGCGATGATCGCCTTCAGTCTATGCGCCTCGGCCATCTACCTCATCAATGACATGATGGACATCGATGCCGACCGACACCACCCGCGCAAACGGAATCGTGCCCTGGCCAGCGGCGCTCTGTCGCTGGCCAAGGCCGCAATACTCGCACCGCTACTCTTGGCTACAGGGGTTCTGATCGCCATCTTCGTGTCCCAGCAGTTCATCGTGGCACTAGCGGTTTACCTCACTCTTGCCGGCATGTATTCCCTGTGGCTCAAGAGCAAGTTGATGGTCGACGTCATTGTGCTGGCGGGATTGTATTCACTACGCATCTACGCCGGTGGCATGGCGGTGGGGATCAATCTGTCGCACTGGCTGCTGCTGTTTTCGATGTTCTTTTTCCTCAGTTTGGCGTTTGTAAAACGTTACACCGAACTACGCCTCGTCGAGCAGCACGAGGGGTCGGCCGCTATTGGCCGAGGCTACCTTGTCGATGATATTGAGATGCTCCGAGTATTTGGTCCGGTGTGCGGCTACCTCTCGGTACTCATATTCGCGATGTACATCGACAGCGCAGATGTCATCCGGCTCTACGGTCATGGTCAGAGGCTATGGGCAATCTGTCCGGTGCTGCTGTACTGGATCAGCCGGGTCTGGCTGGTGGCCTTGCGCGGACGGCTGCACCACGATCCGGTGGTCTTCGCCGCCACCGATTACCATAGTTACCTCGCTGGAGGCATTACGGTGGCCATTATCCTAAGCGCAGCTTGAATCAGGCATTCCCCCTTGAGGCCATGCATCCTCCCATGAGGAATCGGCCACACGCAACGGAATCAAGCCCGCCGAACTCGCATATATGGTACGAAGCGTGGGCTTGATGCAAGACCCACTTGATCCAGCGATTATACACCTCGGTGGCTTGCTCGCATTTCTCGCTTCAATGCCGCCACATCGACGTCAATGCCCAGTCCCGGCCTGTCCGGAACGACCGCTTCACCCCACTGCTGATGGCGAGCCCCTCGTAGGAAGAACACCGGTCTTGCTCCGTTGCATGGGTTCAAAGTTCCGCAGGGCTCTCATGGGGCCACCAACTGATGCAATACTTGGAACTAGAGCGGTTCCATGGTCAACCGCAAATGGCGGCCATCGCGCAACTCCACCGTACCCCGCCAAGATCCATTGGGTTCGGGCCGCAGGTCCAGTGGCTGGTGTACGCCGTCAAGATCGACGTCAGTTAACTGCTCATTCTCGAAATTCTTGAGCGCACCCACCGGCATGATGCGAATCGCCAAATATTCCTGCGGCACCATCAATTCAATCGGATCACCCACCAACCGAACCTCCTGGTCCTCGGCAAACAGTTCGACTACACCTAAGACCATGGAGATCTGTGGTTCTGGAAATTCGACCACCGGGACAGGAACTGGTTGGTAACCCATCATTGCTATTGCTTCTGGCGGTATCGGCCCCAAAGACATCGGCCCCCCACCAGGCCCTGCCGGCCCGTGGCCGAACGGTTCTCCCGCTGGTGATGCATAACCTGAGGCACCAGGCTGGCCCGCAACAATGGAGTTGGCTTCACCGGCGATCTCAAGCACAAGTCGATAAGCACCGGAAGCCTCGCCAAGACGGCGGGCATAAATCTGCTGCTTGGTGACCGACCAAAGTGACTTCAGGCCTGCTGCAGATCGATCGCTGTGGTCCGCAAAGCGTTGTGCCAGGTCCTCTGCCGCCCATTCGTCACCTCCTGCCGCACCCACAAGGGCTACAACAGCGCCATCAGCGATCGCCCGATCGTCACCCACCGCCAAATCCAGCAGTTGATCATCCCCGTGAAACTGTTCGGCCCAGAGCGATGCTTTGGGCAGTTCCCCGGAAGCCAGTTGCTCACCAAACCAACGGACCAATGGCGAGCGATGGGTTGGATCGCCCAGTAGCGCCGCAACAGCGTTCGGTGAACCCGTCAATCCCTCGTAAAGGTTCAGACCAAATCGGCTGCGCATTTCCGGTTCGAGCTGACTCAGAGTATCGGCAATCGGCCAACCAGAACCATGCAGCTTGCGAGAAGCATGTTTGATCGCTGCCGTGTCACCTTCTGCATCGCCTTCTGCGACGATGCGAACCATCGCCACAGTGGCCGCAGCATAATTAGGTTGATTGGCGTAAAAGATTGCTGCCGATCGAGGTATGGACTCCTGTGCCAAGGCGGCATCCAGAATTAACTTGTAAGAGTCCGGTCGGCCCGAATCAGCCTGACGTGGCCGCATGCGCCGCGGCCCTAGTCCCCCCTCCGTGATCACAAAATGCACCAACCCACGCCAAGCCAACTCCTGAATTTGCGGATCACCGCTGTTCAACACCCGAAAGATACTGTGGTTGGCTGAATCAATCGGTATCAGCCCGGTCAGTTCCAGCACGGGGTCCATTGCTGTGCCCACCTGCGATGGTGCAAAGACCTGGTTCATCATGAGCTGAACCAAAGGATCAATGACCGGAGACGAGGTTGTCGCCAAGTCCATCAGTTCCAACGTCCGCCGGACCACCGCCGGATCGCTGGAACCAAGCAATGCCTTGTTCAACCAGACTGAAGCTAACTGCCGTGACCCAGCAGCACTGATGACATATCGGATTGCATCATTGCGTTGGGCCTCTGTCAGTCTCGTAAAATTGACCGCACCAGCCAGGAAGCTAATCGAATCGATCGGAGCATCCGGCCCTCGCAACCGGTGAGACTTCCTGGGCTCACTGCTCTGAGCCTCGACCAC
>CAUZOD010000124.1:0-8177 GCA_963581115.1 Phycisphaerae bacterium
TGAAGAAACTACGTCAGCGCGTTCACGATCGGTCCCGGCCTCCACTGGCGATCGTGCCCATCACGCTACCTTCACCAGAGATCGTGGAGATCGTCGGTTTTGCCGGCGGTGAGGCGGTCATGCTCGATGCCGAGCACGGGACAATCGATCCGGAGACGATGCGATCAATGCTTGTCCACGCCCAGTCCGCGGGAACGGCGGCGGTGTATCGTCCTCGTAGCTTCAATGCTGCCGAGTGCCGCCAAGCCCTGGATGCCGGTGCCGCAGGGATTCATGTCTCTCACGTGGACACCGCCGACGAAGCCCGTGCGGTGGTGGCGGCTTGTCGCTACGCCCCACTGGGGGACCGGGAGATGAGTCTAGGACGCGCGGTGGATTACCACCTGCCCAATTATCCGGCGTACCTGGAGCAGGCCAACGACAGCGAACTGCTGGTCGTAATGATTGAGTCACGCCGGGCCTTGGAGAACATTGATTCAATTGCCGCAGTGCCTGGGATTGACGTACTGCATATTGGGACCGCTGACCTGACGCACTCTCTGGGGTATACGTTTGGCCAGAGTGGCTCAGAGGCAGAGATTCAGGAGGCGAGGCTCCGTGTACTCAAAGCGGCTGCCACCCACGACAAGACTGCGGGTTTACCCTTGGACGAGCCAGACAAGGTCCATATATTTACCGAGATGGGATTCCGATATTTCGAACTCGATCCGCCAGATTACCTTCTGCAGGAGACATATTCGCAGAAGCTAAAGGCCATTGATCTTCTGCTCGAAAATAATGGGTGACCATAAATCATTCAGAAATCACATCGTCGGCCCGTCGCGTGCTGATTCACGTCGATGGTAAGCCGATTGAGGCTTGGGAAGGACAGACGGTGGCTGCGGCTCTGTGGAGTGCGGGGCGGCGGCAACTGCGCCGCACCAGCCGTTTCGAGCAGCCTCGCGGCTTGTTCTGTGGCATGGGTGTCTGTTTTGATTGCCTGATGCAGATCAACGGTCGGCCTAATGTCCAAGCTTGCCGGATCGAGGTCGAGGACGCCATGGACGTGCGTACCCAGCAGGGTCCGGGAACATGGGGAGAGGCCTCATAATGATGCGCCGCGACGCAGTTATCATCGGTGCGGGTCCAGCGGGAATGAGCGCGGCAATCGCCATGGCGGAAGCGGGGCTGAAGCCCACCGTCATCGACGAGAACGCGCAGACTGGCGGCCAGATCTATCGACAGCGGCCGTCCACACGGAATCATCGCGCTGCGCCCTCACACAATGGCGTAGTCGCTGATCGCGGCGCGGACCTGCGCCGGCGTTTCGATGCAGTGTCGGATCGGATTGAACTTCTGTGTAACAGGCAGGTCTGGGGAATCTTTGAGTCCAATCGCTTGGCCGTGACGGCTCCGCATCGTTGGCAGATGATAGAAGCCGAACATCTGCTGTTGGCGCCTGGAGCTTACGAGTACGTGCCACCATTTCCCGGCTGGACACTGCCGGGGGTCCTGACACCGGGTGCGGCCCAAATCATGACCAAGACGCAGGCGGTGCTTCCGGGCCAGCGCGTGCTCGTTGCGGGCACCGGGCCGTTCCTGCTGGTGGTTGCCGCTGCGCTGCACGAGGCGGGTGTCAATGTACTTGGCGTCGTGGAAGCGGTCAGTCGCGCAGAACTGTTGCGATGTGGTTGGCGCTTATTCGCCGACCTCGGGCTGCTGCGCGAAGGCGGTGGCTATCTGCGAAAATTGCGTCGCGCGGGCATCCCGATTTACGATGGCCGGATCATTGTAGGAGCGAGCGGCGATGGTGAAGTAAGTCATGTCAAATTCGCTGCGTGCGATCGGTCCTGGCGTCCGAAGAAAAATCGTTCCCAGGTCATCGAGGTGGATACCCTGTGCGTTGGTTATGGCTTCGTGCCACGAACGGAGTTGGCGCAGCTGGCCGGGTGTCAGTTGCGATGGTCCAATGAACTGGGCGGTTGGATCCCCCTCATCGATGCGGGGCAGCAGACCACCGTGCGTGGAGTCTGGGCTGCTGGCGACGGTGCCGGAGTGGCCGGAGCACTGGTGGCTCAGGAAGAGGGTACACTCGCCGGCTTGGCCATGGCCAGACAGTTGGGGGCAATCGACGATGATTGTTTCGAAGCTCGGCGCCGACCAGTGGTCCGGCGCCTGGCCCGGCTGCGCCGGTTTCGTGCGGCACTCGATTCACTGTCGCGGATTCGTGTGGGTCTAGACGAGCTGTGTACGGACGAGACCATTGTCTGTCGGTGCGAGGAATTGACCCAGACCGAGATTGACAAGGGCATCGATGCAGGCAACAACGATCTGCGCAGCCTGAAGGTGGCGACCCGTTTGGGCATGGGCCCTTGTCAGGGTCGGATGTGTGCTCCTGCGATGGCACGGCACCTGGCTTGGCGCACGGGTCAGGCGATGGATCAATCGACTCCGTTGCAGGTTCGCCCACCGATCGTGCCACTGACCTTGGGCGATTTGGCTGAGCCGGTTTCCATGGACCTGCCTGTTCAGGAGCAAATGTTGCGTGAAACCATCGCATGATGTGATTGTGGTTGGGGGCGGGGTCTTTGGCAGCGCCGTGGCATTCGAACTGGCCAAACGCTCGGTCCGCGTCCTGCTGATCGACCAGAGCCTGCCCGGACGCGCCACCTCGGCGTCGGCCGGTGGACTGTGGCCGGTGGGTGAAGTCGTGGGTTTGGGCTGCGGGATTATCTACCACGCCGCCCAGCGCGACGGTCCATACGAGGTTTCTGTACCGGATGTCCTGCCCCAGGTCTTTCGCGATTTTCTCGTAGAGAGCAACCGTTTGTTTCCGTCAGTTGCTCAAGAATTGCAGGATGTTTCTGCGGTGGATGTCGAGTATGCACCCGGCGGTGGGCTGATCTTTCTGATGTACACACTGCAGGATCAGGCGATCGTCGATGCTGTGGCTCGGACACTGCCCGATAAGGGCATTCTGGAACTTCTGACCCCGGATGAAGTTTTTGAGTTGGAGCCGTCGATCACCCGCAACGTGATCGGCGGTGCCCGGTTGGCGGAGGAGCACCAGGTCAATCCCATGCTGCTGGCCGAGGCCTTCAAGCGAGCTGCGGTGGCCAAGGGCGCGACGCTGCGCCATGGGACACAGGTCAGTCGGTTACAGCGTTGTGGTGATCGCATTGAGGGAGTGCTGGTGGATGAGGAGTTTCTGGCAGCGCCGATGACCGTCAATGCCGCGGGCGCCTGGGCGGCGTCACTGGCTGCAACCGCCGGCATCGAGTTGCCGATCGAACCGGTTCGCGGTCAAGTGGTTCTGACCGAAACCCTGCCACAAGTTCTCGGGACATGCGTGAGCACCGTCAACTGCTATCTCATGCAGAAGAGCCACGGTGAAGTACTGATCGGAAGTACGACCGAGCGGGTCGGCTTTGACGTCTCTGTTACGGAGCAAGCCATCTCAACGCTTTGCGCTGGTGCAGCCAAAGCCGTACCGATGTTGCGCGATGCAAACATCAAGCGCGTATGGGCCGGGTTGCGTCCCGGAACACCTGACGAACTGCCGATCCTGGGTCCGGTGGAAGGGATCGAGGGCATTGTCAATGCGGCCGGTGGCTTCCGTACTGGGATCGTTGCTTCGGCATTGGTGGCCCGGGTCATTGCCCAGCACATCATCGGTGAAGAGCCGGCATTCAACATCGATCCATTTCTGGCGTCACGGTTTGTGGCCCAGGCAGCCTAAGGGTGGCAAACCCGGTTGGTTCGGGGCCAGGTGGAAATCCACGCATGTTCAGGGGTAGGTGAGGTTGGGTCTTACAAGTCCCGGCGGTAGTGTGCACAGCGCATTAGGACCGGTTTAGACAACCTTGGGCACTGGGGCGGGGCGGCTGTTCTGTTCCTGCGAGCGGCGGCCGGCATTGACCACGGCGACCGCTTCGATCATGTCGTTCATCGAATTGTCCACTTCGCCATGAAGTACTAGTTTCTTGACATTCTTGAGGATATTGGCGGCGCCGTAGGGGTAGTAGTAGTCGTTGATGTTGTTGTAGGCGAGGATTGCTCCTTCGGCACCGTAGGCACTGACGTGCATGGCGCAGTGCCACGTGGCATCGACATTGTGATGTAGCACCACTCCGCTGCAAGGTCGGTCTTCGCGATCACCCCAGGACAGGTGCATCACTCCCAAGTCGCCCGGTCCCATGGCACAGACCTCGCAGATCCCATTACCGAAAATCGCTTGGGCCAGGCTGACGGTATGAATTTGCCCGGCGATACTGCAGCCGCCGCCGCGGATACAGCCGGAATCGGCGCCACCGATCTCGGGCATCCGGTCACGGAATTGGAATGCTCCGGGAAGGTGACGAAGAATCGACGCGCTGTAGATCGGGGCATCGTGCTTTTTGGACAATGCCAGCAGGGCCTGAACATCTTCGATGGTATTGGCCAGTGGCTTGTCGATATATGTGGGCAAGCCCTTTTCCAGACCTGGCGTGGCCAGCTTGATGTGATCGGAACCGTCGCCATTGCAGTCGCCGATCAGGACAAGGTCTACCCCGTCACTGACTTGCTCAAAATCGTCACACACACGCGGGTGGCTGTCCAGGATCGTGGCCAGGGTTTCGGCAGCATTGCGGTGCTCGTCCCACAGGTTGACAATTTCAAAGCCATCTACGGTCTGCACCGTGATCTGGCGGGGATTGCCGTAGTTGGTGTAGAAGTAGAAGTGGGCACCTCCAGACATCCATGAGTACGCTGGTGGCGGCTTCAGGGGCACGGGGCGCTGCAACTGCAGTGGATCATGAGGTGCCATCAACGGTGCGAAGTATGCGCCGTGGGTGTCACAACGGATAATGCCTACTTTGATCGGGTCGCTCATATTGGTGTCTTTACATTGTGCAGAGCCGTCGGCACGGCAGAGGTTATCTGCTTGACTTGTCGTACTGCTGGCGGACCTGTTGCCTCTGGTCTAGTAGCTCTGTCACCTTGGCCGACATGGCAGCCAAGGTGCGATTTAGATTTTCAGTTGCCAATTGTTCGGTGACATCGCAGACGGGCTTGCCGAAGACGCCCGGAGGATTGGGCTGGCCGGGTTGGGGGAAGGCGTCAACCGCCACCGTGTCCGGTTCCAAGGCCAGTGTTAAAGAGGTTTCCCATTGGCCGGCATGGTCTCCGTCCTCGGGCGGATCGAGCAGGTGGCACTCACATCCCATCCAGATCGGTACAGCGAAATCGCGGATGATGCCGGTCGCAATATGTTGCTGGTTTTCCAACGGATAATGTCCGCACACGACCATGATGGCTTCGAATCCGTAGCGCACGATCTGGCGAAGCGCCTGATCCAGGACACGATCGAACAGGTGCCACTGGTCCAGGCGACTGCCGAAGCGGAAGCGATCCGTGGTGAAGTGGTCCTTGGGCACGGCGTACGTGTCTGTGATTGCCGGATCAAACATGTCCACATCGAGATAGTTCGCCGCTGGCGGAGGTCCGTAGTACAGGGTGGGGAACACCACACCACCGGCTTCTTCAGCGGTTCGCACGCACAGCGCATGGGCCTTGACGCCGTCCAATCCCATGGGGTTGTGTACCCCATGCCACTCCAGAATGCCCAGGGGCAGGTACCCCACGGGGCAATCGTCCCGCAGTCGGCGCAATTGCGAGGGCTGGAGGCGTTCTATTTGTCGTTCGGTCTTGGCGGTCATGTCACGGCACTCCAGGGGAGCAGACAAAACCCGATCATCTGGCATAGTGATGGGGGCGGTGTTTCAGTTCTTGCAGAAGTGTATCGACGTAGGCGGGGATTGAAAAAAACCGGCAGTCGGCGTCACCAACCTTTCCGTAGCGGATTGGCCCGTTTTTTTCCCAGAACCGGCCCACTGCACTGCGGTTGAGCCATCGATATTGGGCTTGTGGATCGCGGCGACTTCGCCGGTCCCAGTCTATCACCTCGGCAACGTGTGTGTAGGTCGATGATTCATAGTCAACGCCGAGCATCATCAGTTTGCCTCCGGCGTCGTAGGCCTTGAGCATTGGCGAGTTGCTTCCGTACATCTTACCCCAGCCCTTGAGATCCAACGGGTGATCGCATCCGGCTTGATCATGATGATCCGCCACGAACCGTTCAGCTTGGTTGCCGCGTGCCGCGGTGGAATGGGAAAAGTGATCCGATCGAAAAGTCCTCGGCATGCAGCGAAAATATTCGGTCAGCCACCCGACCGTTGAGGGTGTTTTTGCGAGGTCCCACGTTGCGGCACGGCGGCTGTGCTCAACGAGGTTGAACGAGGGCATCAGCAGGAGCCCTTGTGGCCCGAGCACTTCCTCCAGGGCATCAATGACGGTGACCGCCCCGTGCTCGACCAAGCCCAGGCTCTTAAACGAAGAGTGGACAAATAGGATGTCGCCAGTTTCAACACCCAGTTGCCTGAGGTCAGCGATAAGATCGTGTCGGCGGTGCAACCGCATCCATCACACCTTTCATCGCTTGGCCTGTGAGCAAAGTCGGTTCGCCTTGCTTGTGCCTGGCGCATCGCCGAGTTCGGGTGCCTTGGGCGGCAAGCAGGTGCTTGTGTGTTCGATCATAAAGTTTCGGGCCGTGAGTCAGGCTTTTGCTTTCTGTCGCACGCGGAAGGACCTTCGGGTACCAAAGACTTTGGCGTAGTTCTGGCCAGACATCTGGCCCCCGTCGGCGATGATGCTCTGCCCGGTGATGAACGCGGCCTGGTCGGAAGCCAGGAAGTAGATGATATTGGCGATCTCGTGTGGTTTGCCGATCCGATTCAGTGGGATCAGTTTAAGGTAGTTCGTGACGAATACCGGATCTTTGAGCAGATCGCCATGTATGGGTGTGTCGATGAACCCGGGTAGAACGGCATTGACACGTATATCGTGTTGCCCAGTTCTACAGCCAGTGTGCGTGTTAGGGCAAGCAAGGCCGCCTTCGCCGCGTCGCAGGTTGCTGCACGGGGACTGCTCGAGATCGCATTGCGCGAAGCGACGTTGACAATGGCAGCGCCATGGACCCGTTTCATGGCTGGTACCAATTCGCGGATCAGAGCTGACGCACCGATAAGGTTGACATTCAACGAATCAGCCCACATGGACTCGGTGGTCTCAGTGATATCGGCGTACAGGCATTGCCCGGCATTGTTGACCAACGCGCGGGGCGGCCCCAACTCGCCGAGAATCTGCTTGGCCAGTGGTACTAGGGAATCGACCTGTGCCAGGTCACAGGCATAGTTTGCGATGTATTGCCCCGCATCTCGCCGTTGCAATCGGGCAAGTCCCGGTTTCGATCGATCTAGTGCCGCAACCCGGTAGCCTTCTGTGACAAACCGCATCGCCGTCATCTTGCCGATACCGCTGGCCGCACCGGTCACGATAGCAACGGGTCTGCGGATCTTTTGCGGGGCCTTCTTCGGCATGCCAAGTGACCGTAGCAGTTTCGGGGGCCCCGCAGTTGAATGCTTTGGGCTCAAGTTTTAGGACTGGGGGACTTAACTCAAAGGCATGCTGCCGGAACTTCAAACATTGCGGTCTAAACTGCCGGGCTCGTAACGGTGAACTTTCTAATGCAGATCGCCATTGTTTTGGATGGAGCTTCGCATCACATTGCTGCTATCCTGTGATGCAATGGCACTTGGCGAATACGATTGCGAGTTCTTTGAGCGGGAATTGGCATCATTTGTTCCCGACCGAGTTTTTGATGCCCATTGCCATATCTGGCCTGCAAATGTGGATCTGTTCCCGGAAGCGGGATTGACCGGTGGCATTGACCACAATCGCTACCGGCAACTCCTGGACGACCTGCATCCTGGCCGGCAGACGGTCGGGGCGATGTTCCTTTCCTTTGGACGGCCTGCGAATCCATCCGAGCGTAACCTGGTCAACGAATGGGTCGGTCGTCAGGCAACTGCCGACCCTGGTAACCGTGGGTTGTTTTTTGTACGTCCCGATGACGATCCGCAGTGGGTGTGTACCCAAGTCCAGCGCCTCGGTCTGCACGGGCTCAAGTGTTATCACACGTTTGCCGCGGTCGAACCTACCTGGGAGGCAGAAATTCCTGACTACCTTCCTGAATCGCTGGTGCAGATGGCCCACGAGCAGGGTTGGATAATTACCCTGCACATGGTGCGCAGCCGTGGGGTTGCCGACCCGAGCAACATCCACTGGATTCGTCACTACTGCAAGACATATCCAGCGAT
>CAUZOD010000125.1:0-8108 GCA_963581115.1 Phycisphaerae bacterium
CAGCTGGCGCCTCGAAGAACACGAGTGGTGCTTCGATAGATCGACCGTTAGTGCCTGGAGTATTGCTGAGCAGGGAACTGGCGAAATGCTTCCACTGTCCGTCGATGTACAATTCAAGCTGTTCGGATTGCACGTTGCGGCTGGAAACAGAAAAACTTTCGGACCAGACATCTGCACCGACTCGCTCAAATTGCCCGGCGATATATTCAGCCGCACGTGTTTCCTCTGACGTGCCCGCCAGCCGAACTCCGATCTGTTCGGTCAGGTAGCCAAGGTGTTCTCGTAGCCGCTCGGCTTGATCTGTATCCATATTTGGCTCCTGATCAAATTACCCGATGACTCTCACATATTCTACATATTTGTACTATATTGTTTGTGTTTCTCGAATTAAGGGAGCCGACTTCGGCACGAGCGGAGTATGAGTCATGGTCAAGATACAAAAGACAGACGAGCAATGGCGAGATTGTCTTACTCCCGATCAGTATCGAGTCACTCGGGAGAAAGGAACTGAGCCGGCATTTGGCGGACAATATTGGCGCACAAAGACGAAAGGTGTTTACCGGTGCGTTTGTTGTGGCCAGCCGCTGTATAGCGCCGAAGCCAAGTTTGATTCGGGAACCGGGTGGCCGAGTTACTGGCAGCCAGTCAGTCAAACCTCAGTGGTCACAGAGGTGGATCATTCGCATGGCATGATGAGAACCGAAGTCTTGTGTAGCCAATGCGGCGCCCACTTGGGGCACGTGTTTGATGACGGTCCGGCGCCAACGGGGAAGAGGCATTGCATCAATTCCGCCTCGCTGAAACTGGATCCATCAGAAGATGCAGTGAAAGATCATTCAGAGTGATTTTTAGTTCTACGAGTTTATTTTTAAATTAATCACCATCCAATTCAATAGTAAGAATCCCACATTCAGATTAAATTCTTCTTTCTCTGTTTCCAGAATATCTGTCCCGATTGAGCCGACGATTCCTGATCGTCAGGCGGACATTACGGATCATGGGGCCACGGGTGATGGGAAGGAGTCCAACAACGGAGGCCTTTGCCCGTGCGATTCATGCTGTGGTTCAGGCAGGTGACGGCACCGTCATCGTGTCGCGAGGCGACTGGCTGACTGGGCCAATTCATCTGCGAAGTCGTGTTGGTATGCATGTAGAGGTGGGGGCGACGGTGCGATTTTCCGCCAGCTTCCAAAAGTATCTTCCGGGTGGTGTTCACCGGTTGGGAGGGGGTCGAGTGCCACAACTATTCACCGTTGATCTATGCCCGTGATTGCCAAGACATTGCTGTGACTGGCGAGGGCATATTCGAGGGTAACGGGGATGCATGGTGGTATTGGAAGAAGCGGCAGGACGAAGCGGTCGGCGCTCTCTACGATGCTCAGAGAAATGATATCCCTTCATCGCAGCGTGTCTTCGGGATTGCGGAAGCGCTGCGCCCACAGTTTCTACAACCGATCAGATGCAAGAACGTGTTGGTAGAAGGAGCCACATTTCGTAACGGCTATTCTGGACTGTGCACCGGTCTATTGTGAGGATGTTATGGTTCGCGGTATTCGGGTAGAAATCTTCGGTCCGAACACAGATGGACTGAACTAAAAATCTTGCACAATGTACTGATCGAGAATTGATTTTTCGATACCGGAGATGACAGTATCGCGATTAATTCCGGCATAAACGACGACGGCTGGCGCGTAAACCGTCCGTGCGAAAATGTCGAGATCCGTCTCTGATCGTTTCAGCGCAATCATGGCTCGGTCGTGATCGGCATCGCTGTGTCTGGGCCCATGACTGTACATGCACGGGATCGGATCTCGGCTTGCGCATCAAATCTATTCGCGGCCGTGGCGGAGTGGTTAGGATGTACTGTTCGAAGATTTCCAGATGGCGGACACCGCACACGAGGCGGTGTTATTGAGCATGTTCTATGCCGCTAGCTCGGCGCCGCCCCTGACCGATGCTTCGCCGGTCTTTCGCCGCATTTGGGTTTGGAATATCCATTGCTCCAGTGCCGATGTCGCGGTCCGAGTTCATGGGCTGGAGGATTCGCCGATCTAATGACGTGGTTCTAGATGGGTTGGACACCAAAGTCCGCTGCCAGATCGAAGTCAGTCACGCAGTTGATGTGCGATTCGGATCACTTAGGATAGACTGTTAGTAAGCCAGTGATTGAACCTTTTATGATGCCTAGATGGCGAGATCTCTGTTTTTAAATGAACGAAGCGATTAGAAGCCAGAGGCTAGGGGTCATATCGACGTGCTTGGCCCCAGAGCCAGATGGGGCTCACGAGTATCCAGATGCCTTGATTCACGCAATCGATCGAAGTGATAAGATTAAAATCATCGGAGATTTCTACCTGTGAGATCCAGTTACAGAAAAGATTTGACGATTCAACATGTCACGATTGAGCAGGCGACCACCCAGACCCCGCGCAGCGATACCGCGTCGGTCGTTGAGCTGTCGAACGGTCGGTTGATGGTGGTCTATCACAAGTATGAGGCAGGTGAGAATGCCGGACACGATCATGGTGTCTGCACGATCTGGTCAAGGGTCAGCGCCGACGGCGGATCTATCTGGGCTGAGCCCCGCATGCTCGTCGATGTGTCAAAAGGGGATATGAATGTTCAGGCGCCCGCACTTCTGTACCTCCGGTCGGGTACCCTGTTGTTCATATGTCTGCACGCACACCAAAGTGGTGCAAGCACCACGATGTGTTTGTACTGCTCCCATGACGACGGCAAGACATTTACTGAACTCGAACCGCTGTGGAAGCAGTCCGCAGGCCAACTTCTTCAGGGCGGCGCGAGCAGCTTTCTAGAGCTGAGATCCGGCCGTCTGCTTTTGCCATTCCACGGGGGCTCTGGAAACCAGTGGAAGCAGAAGAACTCGGCATGGTGTCTAAGAAGTGACGATCAGGCAAAGACCTGGCAGCGATCGAACGCTATCGATCTGACCAGCCGCGGTGCCATGGAACCATCGGTGGCGGAGATGTCCGATGGTACGCTTGTGATGTCGCTTCGCACGCAGCTTGGTGGTCCGTATATCTCGTGGTCTACCGACGGCGGCACGACTTGGAGCCCGGCGACTTTCTGCGGGCTCATGGGCGGCGAATCGTGTACGTGTGTGAGGCGGATTCCTGGTACAGAAAATCTGGTACTGTTCTGGAATCCCAGCACATACGATAAGGGGCACCACCATTTTGGTGAGCGGACTCCATTGGCCGCAGCCATCTCCTCCGATACCGGGCGGACGTGGCAACCCATTGGAAACATTGCGGAGGACCCGGCCGTGGAATACACGAACCTGGACTGCTTTTTTGTCTCGGAGGGGTATGCGATATTAAGCTACATGTATGCAAAGCCGGCATGGAACCGGGAACAGATTCACTTCAAGGCCGCGATTATTCCCCGATCTTGGTTTGGGATGTGAAAAGGAAGCGATTTAATGAATGGCCATGAATTATCGACAGCATTAAAGTCAGGTCGTCGCGCTTATGGCACATTGATCACGTCTACCTCGCCTCATGTGCCTGATAGATTGCGCAGTGCCGGGCTTGATTTTGTCTTCATTGACACCGAGCACATAGTGATTGACGATCATGACTTGTCCTGGATGTGCCGCGCCTATGCCGAAATGAACCTAGTGCCGTTGGTTCGGATCCCAGAGCCGGATCCCTACCGAGCATGCAAGGTTCTAGATGGCGGGGCCGGCGGTATCATTGCTCCTTATGTCGAATCCGTTGAGCAGGTTCAGGCTCTACGTGGGGCGGTAAAGTTTCGTCCACTGAAAGGTCAGAAACTTATCGATGCTTTAAACGGAACGGCGGTGCCTGGGGATTCACTGGCGTCCTATCTGAGTGCGAGTAATGAAGGAAAGATATTGATCATTAATATCGAAAGCGTGCCGGCAGTGCGAAACATCGATCGGTTGCTTGAAGTCCCGGGCATAGATGCCATTCTCATAGGGCCGCACGACTTGTCGGTCAGTTTGGAGATCCCTGAACAATACGGCCATCCGGAATTCGATAAGACCGTTCGATTCGTGATCGAGAAAGCTCGAGCCAGCAGTATTGGTGTGGGGATTCATTACTGGGAAAATCTTGAGCAAGAGATCGCGTGGGCGCGATGTGGTGCGAACCTGATTGTGCACAGCGGGGACACCCTGCTATTTCTTGCGAAGCTGCGGGAGGATATGGGAAAAGTGAGATCCGCGCTGGGCGATCAGGTCATGATGTCGGATCAGGCCGTGGATCCGATCTAGATGCAGATGCTCCAAATCAAGCTCAAAACTTTCCTGGCGGTTTTTTGGAGAAGGGGTCTAGGCCGGGCTGGCCCTATCTCCGCATAGATGAGGTTTTACAGATATTTTGGAGCCAGGCGGCAAGGCTCCTGCTACGCTCGCCCGGTGTCGAGGGAAATGCCGGGAGCAGGCAGTATAATATTGTAGCCGAAACCATTTGAAAATGGAGCGTGGAATCATCAACAAGGGGGGTAAACAGAAAGTCCTGTGGAGTACAGCAGCATTGCTGGCGTCTTTATCGATGTGGCCAGGCCCTGTCCGTGGCCAGGTTGTTTCGACAGAAGATTTTGAGAGGTTCTCCGATGGCGACATTACCCTTCAGGGTGATCCGGCTTGGCCATTTGAGCGAGACCTTGTTTTGTTAAACGGGATCGGGACCGTTGAGGACAGCCCTGGGGGGAATGATGAACATGGGAAAGTCCTAATGAAGAACAGCTCTTCCGAAACCCACTGGTTCCCCCAGTTGGGAAATGACAATCCCGATGACAACAGCATGGGATTTATGGACGACATTGTTCGTATTGAGCTAGAGCTGTGGGTGACCACTGATGAGTCGCGATCGTTTTTGCTCAATGGCCGAAGCGGTAGTGATGACACCATCTACACCTCTTTAGCCAAAGATGGTAAAGATACGATCACGTATTCGGTCAGCAGCACTTGGCAGCATACGGCCGCGTATGATATTCCGGTCAATCAATGGATGAACTATGTCGCCATTCTGGATCAGGCCAATGACCATTTTGACCTATTCATTGATGATGTACAGGTGTTCGATGACGCAGGATTGCGGAGTGAATCGGTTACAGTGGATCGAATTTCCTTGAGTTCGGCGGGCACTTCAGTTATCTATATAGATAATCTCTGCATTGCCATCGGCATGACGGGCGATTGCCCCAAGGGGCCACCCCCAGGAGTTCTGCTTGGTGACGCCAACAATGATGGTCAAGTTACCGGCGCCGATATTATTGCGGTCCAGAGAAATTTTAGCACCGTCTATTCATTTGATTCCCGGTGCGATGGGTTGGGTCTGGGTGATGCCAACGACGATTGCCGGGTTACCGGCGCCGACCTGGTCTTGATTTATCAGAACTTCAGAAACACCAGTTCGAGATTTTCTATTCCCGAGCCAGAGGGCTTGGTGCTGTTTGGCGTCGGCTGCCTGGTTGCATCGTGTCGACGTTATTGGGGGGTTAGATTTTAGATCTATCAGTACATAACAAGAGGCATGTGATGAAAAAAAGTCGATGTCGTGCCGTTCAGGTCGCGACCATTTCGTCGTTGTCGTGGTTGGGATGTATTTTTACAGCCGCAGGGCTGGCCGGGTGCCAATCAGATCGATCGATGATGTCATTGCCGGATGTGCCTCGATCGAACTTGTGCACGTGGCCTTCTGATGAACGGTTGCGCAGTGCGGCCTTGGTGCGTACCATGCCGCAGCAGGCAGACCGGCCGCTAAGTGTCCGGCAGGAGCGTGAAAGCCTGCACCGACATTTTGAAGCGGTGATTGAGATACTGATAGCCAACACCGACATTAGCCTGATCCAGGCACTGAATCGTTTGGAGCGTGCTTCAGGCCAACGCTGGAGTTTGGCACAACGGCAGCAACAGCATCAGCTACTGCTTGATCGTCGTATGCAGAATATTAAGTTTCTGGCCGCCTATCAGGTTAGAGAGCTTTTTCCCCGCAATGAATCCGATCGGTCTTACCCGCAGCCGATCTTCATTGATCGTCACGACACCGCTTGCGCAGTGGGATACCTGATGCGTTGTTCAGGACTAGACGCCGAAGTCCAAGCCATCGCATTTCTGGACAATTATGTATATGTACCGGATGTTGTTGAGGGGGCACTGGTCTCCTGGGTTCTGCAGTCAGGTCTGACACAGGAAGAAGCGGCACTGATCCAACCCACATATTATATTCCACCCCACCCTCATACACCGTTGGCATCTCTGCTGTCCGGAGACACTCTCACCCAGGGGCCGATTCGCTACGAAAACTTTGAGCTTTCCGCCAACGGCACGGGTCGTCTGCCCGATCCCAAGCTGGTCCATGCCAGTGCCCATCCGGTTTATGCCAGCACCTATCTGGGCGAGCATGGAGAGCAGTCCAATAACAGCACGAACTGGCTTTGGCTGGGCGGCCTGCAGCCGTTTCAGTTCGGCCAGCCGGACCCGGATGCATCGATCTCTATTTTCTTTGCTTACGACGCGGTGGCGATTGATTCACAGAAAATGTTTGATGGATTTTTTCTTACCACGCGCAGCGGAGGATTTGAGAACTTTTATAACCACGGAAATATCTCGATGGAGAGCGAGATTATATTCAACGGTCAGTCCTTGGGAACGGTCTTTTTAGATCCGGAAAGCTTCGCTCATGGGGCATCCTCATCGCTGTTGTTTGATGATCCCAAGAGCCGACTGCGAGTAGAAACCAGCGTTGCGCTGACCGATCCAGCCAAGTTCAGCGCCATCATGCATGAGTTTGGTCTTACTGCTGTGCCAGAGATGCTGGTTGGAGATGCGAATCGGGATAGCACGGTAACCGGTGCGGACATGATTTCCGTGGAGCAGAACTATGGAGCCTCAGGACACCAGCCGCTGATTGGAGATGCCAACATTGACGGCTTGGTTACCGGGCGAGATCTAATCTCAGTGCAGTATCACTACGGAGCCGTGACCGAGAGGGCAAGTTCCGGTGTGACACCCGAGCCGGCGGGTGCAGTAATTTTCATCCTGGTGGGTTGGATATTATCGATGCGCATGACCAGAACATCAGCAAGAGCCGTTGTTTCAGATACATGGCGGAATTTTTAAACCTGAACAAATCGATGCCATAGATCGCGTGTCTTGACCGGCCGGTCATCGAGGTAACGTTCGACCGAGAGCTGATCGATCGTGAGACGAGGGTCTTTTTCGGTAACTAGGTCACAGAGCACCGCGGCGGTGGCGGGCATCTGCATCATGCCTGATGACGCGTGGCCGACACCCCAGAGGTAGCCAGCGCCCGCCCGTGGGTCGGTGCCGATGGTGGGCAGACCGTCGGGCGTTTGAGGTCGCAGTCCGCTCCAGATTTCAAGGATCGGTTGTTCAGCCAGGATCGGTAAAACGCGCCGGGCGATACCGCATATGTGGGTCATGCCATCAGGCGTCTGCTTCTTCCGGTAGCCAAAGTTCTCATGCGTGGCACCTACCACGACGCGTCCGTCGGCGCGGGGGGTGCAGTAGCCCCACTCGACGGCCTGCGAGACGTTGTGACGCAGGCCGCACATTGGGCCTTGTACCGACATGATCTGACCATGCAGGGGTTTGACTGGATGCGACAAGGCTGGATCAATTTTCCCCGCCCAGGCGCCGGCGGTATTGATGACCGTGCCTGCGTGGATCTCGTCGTTGCCAAGGCGCACGCCCGTGACGCGATCCGTTTGGCGAACGAGGCCGGTCACTGGCTCGCCTTCATATACAGTTGCGCCCAACTGCCGAGCTGCCTGACCAATGATCTGTGTGTACGTTCGTGCGTCGAGAAAACGCCCTTTCGGTTTGCACGCGGCCTTGAGAGTGGTTTCAGGAAGTGCCGGTTCCCGTTGTCGCGCCGTAGTGCCATCCATGACCAGAATATCTACGTCCGCTTCCTTTTGGATGCGCACTTTCTCGTCCAGTTCGTTCAAATCCTCTTCGCGATCGACATAGACGATCTCACCCTCTCCGCCCAGTCCGATGCGCCGGCCTGTCAGTTCAAATAGTTCGTGGTCTAGAGCGTGATACATCTGATGGGACAGCGTCGTCGCGGCCAGAAACCACGGGTCACGGTCAG
>CAUZOD010000126.1:0-8034 GCA_963581115.1 Phycisphaerae bacterium
AGTTTCGGTCGTTCTCCAAGAACGCCGGATTCACTGGCACCCGCTGTGCATTTACGGTCGTGCCTAAGAATTTATGCGGCCGGAGCACGGATGGCTCCAAGGTGCCCGTGCACGAATTGTGGCGCCGCCGTCAGGCCACCAAGTTCAATGCGGTCAGTTATATCGTCCAGCGTGGTGCCGAGGCTGCCTACTCTGATGCTGGACGTGAACAGATTGCGGGCCTGATCAATTTCTACTTGGGGAATGCCCGAATAATTCGTGAGGCCCTCACCCGCAATGGCATGCTGGTCTACGGTGGAATTAACGCGCCCTATGTGTGGATACGCGTGCCCAAAGGCAGTTCCAGTTGGGAGTTCTCCGATCGCCTGCTCAACGATTTCCATATCGTAGGCACACCAGGCAGCGGGTTCGGAGCCTCGGGTGAAGGCTACTTCCGGCTCAGTGCATTCAACAGCCGTGAAAACATTGAACGGGCCATGGAGCGACTCGGGTCAGGTCTCACCGTCTAAGCCGTTATGCCTGATCTGTCACGTCTGTACTTGCTCCGACTTTGAGTCTAGCAGCTTGATAGCCTGTTCGAATATTTTCTCTGGCTCACTCATGCGACCGGGGCCACTGGTGCGACAAGCCTGCCAACCAGATTCCGGTCCTACGGTTACCGCTCCCAACGTTTGCTCAAGGCTCTCCAGGTTGCGCCGAGTAATCGGATTGGCCCACATGTCTTCGTTCATGGCCGGTGCTAGCAGCAGGGGAGTTGATCGTGGCAGTGCCGCCGCCACCAAGGTCACAACATTGTCACTGATACCGTGGGTGATCCGCGCGATAGTGTTGACTGACGCAGGGGCAACAATCAGAAGTTCACACCAGCGAGCCAAGCTGATGTGCTCAGCCTCAGGCTGATCGTCCACCTGCCAGATGCTTCGCAGTACTGGTCGCCCAGAGAGGGATTGGAGGGTTAGAGGCCCGATGAACCGCGCAGCAGAATCAGTCATCATCACCCGAACTTGGGCCTGGCACTGCACCAGTCGGCTAACGAGCGTTGCAACCTTGTAGCAGGCGATTCCGCCCGACAGGCCTACCGCCACCCTTCGGTCGGTCAACATGGGGTCGGATGTGCCAGTTGACGACATGGATTCCACCGCTGTCCTCCACGACGATCGGCACCAACGGGACTGCGCCGGATCATTCCTCGATTGATTCGGATTCGGCCTCTACTTCTTCGCCATCCCCCAACTCAAGCGTGATCTTGCCCTCAACAATTTCCTGAACCGCAATCTCGATATCGCTACGCCCCTTGCGGTCAATCAGCGGCCGTGCACCCTCCATCAATTCCCGCACACGGTGCTGGACCAGAGCCGTAAATTTGAACCGGCCTCCAAGCGAATTGATGACCTTGTCATCTTTGAGCGCCTCAATCATGGGAATGGTCTCCGGTAGGGGCGAAAAGATTGGCAGCACAGCATGATAGACACTGACGAACGAGGGGGCAACCGTCTAGAGACCACTCGCGTCGACCGCCATGGACGGTTACCATCCGCATCGATGAAGGTAAGTCTAGACTGGTTAAATAGCTACTTTGATCGGCCCTGCCTGCCGCAGGAGGCCGAGGCCGAACTGACACGGGTTGGATTTCCAGAAGATGGTCAGGAATCGCTGAATCTGCCCGGGGGTGCCACTGATACGGTCATTGACTTCGAGGTGACCTCAAATCGCAGCGATTGCCTCAGCCATATCGGGCTGGCGCGTGAGTTGGCCGCCGCAACCGGCCGCCAGTTCCAGGCCCCACAGCCTGAACTGGCCCCCGGGAAGACTCCAATCATGGAACTGGCCCAGGTAGAAAATAACCAACCTGAGTTGTGTCCGCTTTACACGGCCCGCGTGATCAACGAGGTACAGGTCGGGCCGAGCCCTAAATGGCTGCGGCAACGCCTCGAAGCCATCGGGCTAAGGCCGATTAATAATGTGGTGGATGTGACCAACTTCGTGCTGCATGAACTGGGTCAGCCACTGCACGCCTTCGACCTAGACAAGTTGGCAGGTTCCCGGATTGTGATCCGATGTGCCCAGGAAAATGAACCATTTGTGGCCATCGACGGGTCCAAACATCAACTGCAGTCATCGATGCTCGTAATTGCCGATGCACAGCGCCCCGTCGCGATCGCCGGGATCATGGGAGGCTTGGACAGCGAAGTCGGCAACCAGACCACAAATTTACTGATTGAATCGGCGATCTTCGACCCCTTATCCGTTCGGCGGACCAGCCGAACCCTGAAACTTTCCAGTGATTCCAGCTTCCGCTTCGAACGTGGTGTCGATCCACAAGGCGTGGACGCAGCGAGCCAGCGGGTATGTGCCCTTATTGTTGAACTAACCGGTGCCACATTGGCTGATGGTGTTATAACAGTTGGCCGACCCTTGCCCACGCCCCGTGAACTCGCGATGCGCTGCGATCGCTGCAATGCACTGCTGGGCACGGACCTCAGTCCTCAACAGCAGGGGGGACACCTTGAGCGTCTTGGTCTGCAACCGCAGGTTAAGAGCCAGACCATCACCTGCACTATCCCGACGTACCGACTGGATCTACAACGAGAAGTGGATCTGATCGAGGAAGTCGCCCGGCACCATGGCCTGGACAATATTGCGGTCCAGGAAAAGATCCATATTGTGGCCCGACCGCCGGAACCCGAGCGCCAAGCACGCCAGACCGTCAGCCGGATATTGGTCGGGCATGGATTCCATGAAACAGTCACCTCCAGTTTTATCGCAGAGCATTTGGCCTCTCCGTTCCTGAGTCCCGGTGACGAGATCGTGTCACTGTTCGCTGAGCAGCGCAAGGCCGAGTCGACGCTCCGCCCCAGCCTGTTGCCCAGCCTGCTGGCCTGTCGGAAGCTTAATCAGGACAGTGGCAACCAAGTGGTGAGCCTCTTCGAAATCGCAGCAACTTGGACCCGTGGTGATGGAGGGATCCAAGAGCATCGCCGCCTAGCCTTGTTACGTGACGCCGAAGATGCCAATATAGCGGTTAGGCTACTGCGAGGCTGTATCGAAGAGATGTTCGAGATCCTGGGTGGCCCGGACGTTGGGCTACGATTTGACCCAATTGACACGCCCGGCTGGTCAGTGGCTGCAACGATTTGGTTGGGTCCTGACCGGATCGGGCAGATGGGAATCCTCGATGAGCAACTCCGGGAACTGTTCGATCTGCAACTGCCACTGGTCGTCGGTGAACTAGATGCCGATGCGACAATCGGCCTATTTCCACCGAAGCGCCACGTGCGCGACCTGCCCCGCTACCCAGCGATCGAGCGAGACCTGTCAGTCGTGATTGATGACACCATACGCTGGGATCAAGTTGCGGCCGTCATCCAAGACACGGACCCGGCCCTGCTTGAGCAGTTAAGGTTTCTCGGCACCTACCACGGCAAACCAATCCCACCAGGGCATAAGAGCCTCAGTTTACGATTGATCTTCCGCGACCCGGACACCACCCTACGTCACGAGCAGGTCGACCCCCAAGTAGCTACGGTGATTGCGGCACTACGCGGTAGTTTCAACGCCCAATTGCGTAGCTAGCCCAGCCGCGTGTCCGCAACAGCCGCAACGGCAATAGTAATACGCTGGGCACCGGCCTGGCATAACAGCCGTGAGCAAGCTGTTAGCGTAGCCCCGGTTGTTTTAACATCGTCCACCAACACCACTTCGTGACCCGATAAATCCACATGAACCACTGCAAACGAATTTCGCACGTTGAGCGATCGTTTCGAAGCCGGGACGCTTGTCTGTGGCGGCCGATGCTGTGAGCGGCGAAGCAGTCTGATCATAGGCCAACCACGGGTGCGGGCTAAAGCGTCCGCGATCAAGGTCGCCTGGTTGTAGCCGCGTCGCCAGCGGCGGGCCCAAAACATCGGAACCGGGCAGACCACCAAGGAACCATCATCCAGCCCCGCAGGCAAACTCTGGGCCAGTTGTTGGCCCAGCCACTGGGCGATCTTCCAGTGGCCGCGGAATTTTAAATCTCGAATGCACTGGGCCAGCGGTGAGCCGAAACACCCCAGACGCACCAACCGCTGCCACAGCGAGGGCAATATGCCTCGGGCGGATCGGCAGACCAGGGCTGATCAAGCTGGATCATCGAGGGGAACAGTTCCCGCGCTGTCCCAGCCACCACTTGGCCAAGTTGATCAAAGGGAATGCTAATTTTCATCGATGCTTGAGCCGCCATCAGCTCCTGTTCTGCCACGGATGTTCAATCGTGGTAATACCCATGGTTTGGATGTCTGCGAATTCCGCCAGATCCTCCCGAGCACCGAAGGTTATACTCAACGGCGTGGAACTGGCCCAGCTGCCCACGTTGCCCTTAGTGATCTCGGCGCCCTTTGGCAATTATGTTCAACCTGCTGGCGCCACGGCCACTCTGGGGACCTTCACGCTTGAGCCACGACCGGGCAGACTCTGGCGAGTGCTTTCAACCGTACGGTACTACCGCCGGCTCGGTGCCTGGGTCAACCGCGTCGGACTGCGAAACCCAGGGGTCCGCTGGCTGCTGGACCATGTCGCTGCAGAAAAAATCGATGTGTCAGACAAAATCATCTCGATTCATGGATTCAATGCCGATCAATGGTTTGGCCTACTGGACCAGATCGGACACATCCGCCCGCTGGCCATTGAATTGAACATGAGTTGCCCCAATATCGGTCAGATCGACTGGCCCACAGACCTATTTGCCCGGGCCAACAAGTGTGCCGTCGCCATAATCGTCAAGCTGCCACCGGTGCACTACGGGACCATGGCCGATCAGGCAGTTGATCATGGGCTCAAGTTCTTTCACTGCTGCAACACCCTGCCAATTCCAACCGGCGGCCTCAGCGGACAACCGCTCAAGCCCGTTGCATTGCAATGCATTCGCGATCTACGCTGTCGGTCCTACGGTAATGACCTGACCATCATCGGCGGTGGCGGTATACGCGAACCACGAGATATTGACGAGTATCACAACGCCGGGGCGAACCATTTTTCCCTGGGGACTAAGCTGATGAATCCTCGATATCTGTTCAGCCATCGCCCCTTGAAGCCGTTATTCCAACGCGCTCAATCTTACTCATAGAAAATAGGCATCAAGAGAAACCCCTTGCCCATAAGGTGGATCTGCCGGTAAGTGGATGCCAATGGTGCGGATCGTTGCAACCCATAGTGGGCAAGAACCAATCACCCGGACCTGGGCTACGAAGTTGATTACAAAAGTGACCGATGCCGGGTGACACCAGATTGCCCTCGACTATCCCGAAATCACCGTCATCTTCAATCTCCGGATCACCGCGCCACTGTCACTTCACGACGCAGGCCCAAGCCTTGAAGACGGATGTAAAGGATAAGTGCCCTCACTTGGCCTCGTACCAGTCGCGGCCACAGCCGACATCGACCTTCAGCGGAACCTTCAGTTGCATCGCTAATTTCATTTCCTGCTGGACTACTTCAGCCATCTCCTCCTCCACACCTTTTGGCACTTCGACCACCAACTCATCGTGGATCTGCAGTAATAGCTTCATGGGCAGATTCTCATAATCGATACGCCGATGCAGGTTCAGCATTGCCAGTTTGATCAAGTCCGCTGCCGAGCCCTGAACCACTGTGTTGATGGCAAGACGTTCACCGAGAGCTCGAGTCTGACCGTTCTGTGATCGCACCTGATGAATCGTCCGGCGGCGGCCCATCATCGTCGCAACGTACCCGAGGCCCATGGCCTGCTGGACACAGGTGCCCAGGAACGTGTCGATGCCAGGAAACATTTGCTTGTAACCAGAGATCAGGCGCTTGGCTCCTTCCACGTCCAGCCCCTCGATACGTCGGGCCAGCCCATACGGAGTCACACCGTAGATGATTCCGAAATTAATGACCTTAGCATGACCCCGCTGCTCGGCGTTCACAGAGCCAGGATCGACCGCGAAAACCTGAGCGGCCACCGTAGTATGGATGTCTTGGTCAGCGCCAAAAGCGGCGATGAGATTGTCATCTTCAGACAGATGCGCCAGCAACCGCAGTTCGATCTGCGAGTAGTCGGCACTGATCAGGACATGGTCGTCCTCCGCAACGAATGCCCGGCGAATCTGCCGACCAATGTCGCTGCGCACTGGAATATTCTGCAGGTTTGGACCACTGGAGGACAATCGGCCTGTTGCGGTGCCGGTCTGGTGAAAGCTTGCATGGATCCGTTGTGTTTCCGGACAGATTGCGTCACGAAGGTTCACTAAATAAGTGCCGACCAGCTTCGCCAACTGGCGGTACTCGATGACCAGGCGTGGCACCTGCAGCTTCTGATCATCAATGTCCTGCCGATCACAAAGCTTTTTGAGAACCTCCACATCAGTCGAAGCTCCAGTCTTGGTGCGCTTAACAACCGGCAGGCCCAGGTGAGAAAACAAAACCTGAGCCAGTTGCTTGGGTGAATCGACGTTAAATGGGCGATCAGCTGCTTCGTGAATCTCATCTCGTAGAACGTCGATCCGTTTCTGCAAGACCACGCGTTGGCGGTCGAGCTCTTCAGGATCCACCCGAATACCCACACGCTCCATCTCAGCCAATACTTCGACCAGCGGCATCTCAACCCGCTCTGCCAGATTCATCATCCCTTGTTCCACCAGCGAGCGGCGAAGTAGATGGCTCAGTTGTAGAGCGATATCGGCGTCTTCCGCCGCATATGGTGTGACCTGTTCGAGTGGCACCTGGTCCATTGTTTTTTGCTTAAGCGGCTTGCCCTTCCCATCCCGCCGCGGGCCAATCAAATCGCTGAGGGGCACCATCTCACATCCCAGCAGCGACATCGAAAGACTATCCATCGCCTGCCCGGGTGCCCCAGCAAGAAACGCTCCGATCATGGAGTCAAAAACAATGCCCCGCATCTGGACACCTGCGTGGCGCAATACCATCAGGTCGTATTTGAGGTTGTGCCCACACTTGGCCAACGATGCATCTTCCAGAAGCGGGCGCAACGCGGTAAGAACCGTCTCCGGATCTAGATGCTTCTGAGGCTTGGGGGAACGCATCGGCACGTACACCCCAGACGCTTGTTCCCAGCTGAAACATACCCCACACAGGATAGCGCGGGGACCCAGCCCGATGGTCTCGGTATCCACGGAGATCAAAGGCTGCGCCCGCAGTGTACGGATCAGTTCATCGAGATCAGGCTCAGTGGTGATCGCCCGGTAATCGGCTTGAGATGTAATGGCCGATTTTGAGCTTGATTGGGAGGCACCGGTGTCAAACAGCGTGGCGCCAAAGGCGCCAGCGTCAGAATCGATGTTGTCGGCTTCGGCTGGCGACAACAGTCGTTCCAATTCGCTCTGATGCCGGTTAAAGCCCAGCTCCTTGAACAGCCGTTGTAGTGCCGTCGCATCGACACCACCGGCGCGGGCTGCGTCCAAAGTGAACTCGAGGGGTACATCCCGCTTGAGGGTTACCAGGCGCCGACTCAGCGACAGGTGCGGGCGAGCTTCTTCGAGGCGCTGGCGACGTTTGCCTTTGATCTGGTCAATGTGCTCAAACACGGCCTCCACGGTGCCAAATTCCTGCAGCAACTTCGCCGCAGTCTTGGGGCCAATACCCTCTACGCCGGGCACATTGTCCACGTTGTCTCCGGTTAGGGTAAGTAGATCGACAACCTGACCTGGTCCAATTCCACGCTGGCGGCGTAGGTGAGCCGCATCGATCAGGGTGTCGTTGTGAATATCGAAGAGGCAGACACGCGGCCCGAGCAGCTGTTCGAGATCCTTATCCTTGGAAACGATCCGAATCTGTAGGTCATCGTGATCTGGATCATCCAGCGTCTGCTGGGTGATCGTTGCGATCACATCGTCGGCTTCGGCACCTTCAATACCGATCACGGGCACGCCGAATTGTCTGGTGATTTCAAAGATTCGCGGGATCTGCAATGCAAAATCTTCGGGCGGCTGCTCACGATTGGCCTTGTAGTCGGGGTAGAGATCATCGCGAAATGTCTTGCCAGGCATATCGATGGCCATGACCACATAGTGAGGCCGA
>CAUZOD010000127.1:0-8011 GCA_963581115.1 Phycisphaerae bacterium
TGACCCATGCGACCGCATCCGCCACAGCCGATAAGGCCAATACGCATGATGAACAATGTTCCGGGAAGTGTGCGAAGAACTCTATGTGATGTTATGTCGTGTCATTCCCACAGCTGTTCGTCGGGAACCCCGGGTTGGATCTTGTATGCGATGGGCAGCACGTGACCGAACCCCGGGTCCATGGTGGCTGTTGCATGGCCGTCAAGGAACAAAACGTTGGAGGCGCCCCCACCGGTTTCGTGAAACTCGTC
Organism: Phycisphaerae bacterium; assembly: GCA_963581115.1. Lineage (GTDB taxonomy): Bacteria > Planctomycetota > Phycisphaerae > Phycisphaerales > Phycisphaeraceae > CAUZOD01. The sequence goes on from CAUZOD010000127.1 coordinate 252, forward strand.
GTTCCACGCCCCTGGTTTTTCCGGGCCGTGGATGTAGCCCACGTTGTCACCATTGAGGATGTGGTAGAGCCAACTCGACCACTGGTCGCGAAACCCGTTGCGCACCCCGTAATCATTGTGCCGCCATATGGCGGGAAATTCATCGGCTCGGGGGCGGGCATCCCAGTTCTGGGCACTCTGGGAAGGTTTCCTGACCCGGCTGAGGTTCAGGGGTTGGGGGACGTTCCCCGGATGGATGGTGCCGTCATCGTAAATATCAAAGTTAACCCCATAGTTTGTGAAATAAGCCCCGTAGGCACCATTGGGTCCCCAGGCCTGGCCCACGTAGTCGTGATCGACCATGAGCGGACAGTAGAAGGTGGGGTAGGCAATCGGGTTGTCATACGCAGTTGGGGCACTGGAATTGTCGAAGTATCGATCTCTTTGCTGCGAGGGCAGGTGGCCCTGGCTGTGCTGAATCAGGACCCCTTCCCATGTTTGGATGACGCTTACGCCGCCGCGGCGACCACGCCCCTGGCCGACTTCGACCTCATATCCTGGGGCATGGTAATCGTTGTAGTCGCTGGAGTAGACCTGGTTCATGATGCCTATCTGCTTGAGGTTGCTCAGACACAGGGCGTCCTTGGCGATCTCCCTCGCTTCCTGGAGCGCAGGCAGTAGGATTGCAATCAGCAGGGCGATGATGGAAATGACCACCAGTAATTCGATCAAGGTAAACCCGATACGAGAATTGGAAGATGGTGTTTTTCTGAAGTGGTAGATATCAATAATCTCCTGTGATTGACAGGGGCGGAGTCCCCCAATCGGGATTAAATTATAGCCGCTTGGTTGGTTGCAGGCCGATCAGAACGGGTCAATGCCCTATCGGGGCATCTTCTATATTTATAGAGCAAGGCCGGTTCAATTTTTGTTTTCGCAGGCTAAGCGATCAGGCTGGACACGTTCATAAAGGGATAGCGATCAAGTAGATCCGTTCCGAGATCGATTCCAAGCCCCGGCGATTGCGGTGCCCGCAGCCGGCCATCGTCGAACTGCCAGACCGGCTGCAGTCCCTCTCTGAGCAGCGGATGCTTCAGCGTGCAGTACTCCACGAGGTCGCAGGCTTCAATCGCCAGGGCGGCGTGGATATTTTGCATCTGGGCCACCGGCCCTGCCCAACCGTGCATCACGACGGGCTTGCCGCACTCAGCAGCACAGCGGCCGATGCGCAAAACGGCTTGGGGGCCCGGGACCACTGCCGCATCGGGCTGTACCACGTCGATCGCATCACCGCGGATATAACGCTCAAAAGGTTCGGGCTCAGCAAACATTTCGCCGCCGGCGATGGGCACGCAGTTCATTGCCACCAGTTCTTGGTAACCGGCGTAGTCGTGGATCAGCAGCGGGTCTTCCAGAAACAACAGGCGCAGATCCCGCAGCCGTTCTACCAGTGGCCGGACGTCGGCAACTGACCAGGTACTGGGTTCCCAAAAGACCTGCTGGCCCACGTCCAGACCGAGCCGGATCATGTCGCCGACTTTTTCACAGATCGTGTTTACCCGGCGGATGGCTTCAGTGACCGATTCGCTGTTGCCGCCGGCCCGGAGCTTGGTGGTTTGGAATCCTTGATCGCGGACACGGTGGATTTCATCGACAACGCGCTGCGGCGACCAGTAGGTCGGGTTGGTACTGGCATAGAGGGCGACTGAATCGGCTGAACCTCGGTTGAGCATTCGGTGCAGCGGTATCTGGGCACGCTGGGCCGCCAGATCGTGCAGGGCCCAGTCAATGGCACCGACGACACAACTGGCCATGCCACGGTGATCAAAGTATTCGCAGAGGTTGTGGAGTCGATCGATCAGCGGATCGATCGGCTCGCCATCTTGGCCGACGATTTCCGGCTGCAGCAGGCGCACGATCTCGCGACAGACCGTGGGCATGTTCACTGCGGCGTAGGGTTCGCCGTAACCCCGGCGACCGTCGTCGGTCCCAACCACCACCACGCCATAGGATCGCTGGCATGCCACCGGGGGCTCGCCGTACGGAGCGGTAAGTAGAATGCAGTCGATTTCGGTGATTCGCATGGGTAGAAGCTCAGGTCGAAGTGTTGCAACTTTTGCAGTATTGTCAAAAGCAAGAATGATTTTTCCGTGCCCATCAACTGCCAAATACAGAATTCGCGGTGGCCATGAATGCTCGTCACGTACTTGATCGGCCCTTTTTTATCGTTTGACGCCACCTTGTGTGGGCGTAACTTATTTATTAAACGAGAGGAGGGGGAGAGCAGGAGGCCTTGTCATGACAGAGGGCTATGCCGGATCTTTGGATGATGGTCTTCAGGCAACAAAGGCACAGGATCATTCTGCTGTGCCGCTGCGCCGTGTCAGACTAACAGTGAAGAGGTCGAACGGAAAATCTCGACGGGATTGCCCAGGGGCTCTACAAGCCTATGCAGCGATTGGGCGAGGCAAGTATGGCCAAGCGGTTCAATTGTGGGCAGGCCTTGGTGCGCGCAGCGATGGTTCGTCTGGCGTTCGCTGGCGTTTTGGAACGGCGGCATCGGTCGGGAACGTATGTGCGCGAAGTAACGACATCCGAATTTGTTGACTTGGTGTAGCACCGCGCTGTGCTTGAAGGGTTTTGCTCGCGACTTGCGTGTCGCCACATAGCGGAACAGGACAGGCGAGATCTTGAAGAACTGGCCTGTCAGCTGGACGAACAGATTTGTACTCTGCGGCCTGATTCCTATGCGATATTGGGTCCGCTGGAATGGAAATTCCACGGCACGATCTCCGTGCTGAGTGGGAACTCTTCCTTGATACGAGCCCTCGACGGCCAGCAATTCCTGTTTCGAATCTTTCGGGAGAGTTTCGTGCGACTGGATTGTTTTATCGATGCGCCGATATCGCTAAAAACAATGCCGAAATACTAGATCATCGGTATGTGCTTGAGGCGATCTGCTGGCGAGATGAGGAAGAGTTCGATCGCCGCATGCGCAGACATATCATGCACGTACTCCTCCCGGAGTTGCAGGCTAAATCAAGGATGAACTATTGAGCCGGGCCCATGACCGATCCTGGACCAAGTACGGATCTGAGGTCCGGAGTTTTAAGCTAGAATCGGAATCAGCAACTAAGATTCCGGCCCAGGGTCTGTTTTAATGCGGCATTGATCGCAGAGATCGGGCCGAGGGTCCGGAACGGGAAGGGCATTTACATGCCTCAGGCGCGGACTGCTTTCGGTACTTGGTTTGACCTCGTTGCGATGAAGCGGCAAAGAGGCCGGTGCCTACGTTCTTCATGTTTGCCATCAGTCAGGAAGATACGTTGTGCGTGCCGGAGTTCATTCGAAGCGGGAGCATCGCTGCGGGATGACTGATTGGCCAGACAACTTTTATCAGTATCGCGTTCCGATCGACCTGCACGCTGAAACGTCTGGCTGGAATCGAATTCCATTGGACGAGTGGCAGATCACCGAAGCGATCAATGCCGGTGAACAGTTCAAGTACGATGCAGATGTCTTTGCCTATGAATATCTGAAAGTGTGGGACGAAGGGATATCCGTGGAGGGCGGATTTTGCATGATTCCTGAGGGCGATCCTCTGCTTGTACCGCTGCCGGAACCGACTTCAGGCACGCCTGCGGCCATGTACGAAGATATTGCCGGCGAGTTGACGCCGCCGGATCCGGGGGATGTCGCCCACCTCACCGTTGAGCCGCATCGCTATCACCTGCTGCGTTATGTTGCCCAGGACGGCGGCAGTTCCCCAGCGGTTGATTACGAGCCGGTCTTTCCCATTGGCTGTCCGCCGCGGCGCCACGGATTTTGCATTTCATATGAACCTCGCCTTTTGCCCTGTACTCGGACCGAGCATCAAGTGCTGTTGCTTCCCGATACTGACACGGTGTCTTTGCGGTTGCGCGGGCGGGGCATCACGAAGATCGAAAGCCTCTCACTGCAGAAGGTAGAGATATTGCTTCTGGCCCATCTTCAGCGATCCGGTCACAATCGGCTCTATCTCTACTACCAGCCGATGTGCAGCCATTACCTGACGGTTCCGGATCGATGGCACGATTGCCAGCCGCTGGCGAAGGCAAAAGTTTCTCGGATTAGTTCCGCCCAGAAGTACTTGGGCGTGACACGCTATCGGGTTGCGTCAGACAAACAACTGGACGTTTGGTTTGCCGACACCACCGTGAAGCTGACGCCAGATACGCCGGTACCGGAATCCTGGTCACAGGCCATTTTCGTTTCCAGCGCTAGAAACGAAAGACAATCTTTTCAGCTGGTGTTGTGGCCGCGAATTCCTTGTTCCTTTAAGCAGATCACAGTCACGGATCTGTCGTCGGGGGACTACGCACTTCCAGCGTCGCAGATTGACTTCTGTCGGCTTGATTACGTGCCGATCCGCAAGTCCTCTGAGATCACTCCAGCTCGCTATCGCGGCTGGATCGGCGATCCGCTGGTACCCGTAGTTGCGGCTCGGATCAGTCCTGAGACGGGCAACCATGCCTTCTGGGTGACAATCGACGTTGCTGCCGACGTGGTTGCGGGAGTCTACGAAGGACAGATCCGGGTGGAGCGGGCCGGAGCGGATTACCTCGCGGTCCCAATCCAACTGGAGGTACATGATTTTGCCCTGCCCGAGCACTCACCGTTCGAAGCGGACATGGGCGGATTTCATATCCACAAGAGTATCGATGGCGGTGCCGTCGATTCGGATTACCACGGGGTCCACACGAAGCAGGATCTTCAGCGATTGGCCAACGCCTATTTCGAAGAGATGGCCCGCAACAAGTTCACCCCCAAGAACGCGGCCCTTTACACCGAGATCGGCATGCGATGGGACCCGCCTCCGGAAGGATACAACATCGACAAGCCGGAGAATTTTTTCCGCCTCTATGACTGGGACTTTACCCGATTCAATCTCCAGTTGGACCACTTCATCAACAAGCTCAAGGTCAACCAGGTCACGATCTATCACACCAATCCGCAGATTTCCAATGTGTTTGTGCATCTGCCGGGTCGGGACCGAGAACAGTTTCAGCGCACCCCCATCCGCCACACCTTGGCCATGGGCTGGCAGACCTTCCGAGAAGCTACTTATGTGGCCTATGGGAAGATCGATGAGAAACATCCGGTGTACGGTCAGCCAGTCATCGAGATCAGCCGATCTCAGTATGACCATCTCGTGCTGGAGTTTTTTCGCGCAATCGCTCGCAACATGGACGATCACGGCTGGTTGGACTACGCCACTATCATGGTGGACGAGATGCCCAATGAGCCGCAGCTTCTGCACTTCTTGAAGCTGCTAAAATCGGATCCTTTGACTGCGGAAATCAAGGTAGGAGTATGTTTGCAATGCGTGGACTACCTGTACTACCGGGAACAGGCATCGGATGATCGCTTCGCATTCAACGGTCTACTGGACTTCTATATGCCGGAATTGTGTGAGAACTACAATCGGTGGGACGACTGTTTTTTCGAGGATTACAGCATCCCGCGTCAGCGTCGTAAGGTTATTCCCTATGTCATCACAACTTCCCGCAGCGCCATCGATGCGCCGGGGATCAACAATCGCCTTATTGGCCTGGACGTCTTTCGTCGTGGTGGCGGCGGTTACCTGATCTGGGACACGTTTGTCTGGGACCATCCTTACGGCGACCACGATCGCATGCATGGGGTGCTGGGCAATCCATGGACTGATCCGTATACGCGCCACGCCAATGGCGCTTTGTCTTTTTTTTATCCACCATGCAAGGACGGTTATGCCGCAGAGCCTGATTTCACTATTACACCTTCGGTGCGGGTAATGAATTTCCGTAAGGCGGTAGATGATTTCGAGTATGCATATATTCTTGAGAAATTGATCGATACGGCCCAGGGACAGGATCTCGATGTCTCGGAAGCTGCGGCAGTGCTTGCCGAGATTTCTCGCTTCTTCCACAATTCCGTCCACTGGTCACAGAACGACGCTTGGTATCTTGAACTGAGGTATCGCATCGCCAAACAGATCGTTCGATTGCAAGCAAGGCTCAGATAAGAGATGGCTGGAGGCCGTAGAGAGAAGAAAGTGTCCGGGGGCGCAGGATCTCACGAACACAGGAGTTCGAACAGATGTACAACTCTCCCAGTAGAATCGAAACGGCAGTCACCACGAAAACTCGCAAACAGGATTTTGGTCGAGAAGCCGAATCTTCGCCGTATGAATCAGTTTGGACTCTTGTTTCAATAGGATTGCTGGGACTGATGGTTATGGGAGTAAACGTGGTGCAGGCAGCTCAGATCGAGCAAGTTGCCATCAAGTATCAGGGAGGCGATTTGAGCGAATGGGCAGCAGCTGGGGTGACGATAGTTCTGGATCGTGCGGGGGATCTGGCTTTGCGCCAAAAATGCCGTCGTCTGGGCCTTCGGTACTATCGCATTTACAACGTTTTCTATCCCAGTAACCCGGATATTGACGTTGACACGGACGCATTGGTAAGTGACCAAGGGAAATCTTCTCAAAATCTGCACTCGCCGATGCTTTGCCCAGCACATGAGTCGGTGCGTCAAGCGAAGCTGGAGGCGATCGCAAAAGATCTGACAAAGTTCGATCCAGACGGCATCAGCCTGGACTTTGTTCGCTTTCACCTGGAGTACGACAACCACCGTTCATCGCGGTGGCGACTCGACTGGGAAGAGGTGTTGCCGGATGCTGCGGCCGAACGATTCATGCAATTTAGTTTTGATCGGGAATCGCTGCAGAGGTTTCAGCATGACATGGGCGTGGTCATTAACGCTTCACTGAATAACTCGAAAGCGGCGGCCAAGGAAATTTTGTCTGGGCATCGCGAGGCCTGGCAGAGATGGAAATGCGGCTTGGTAACGAGCATGGTTGCCGAGATTAGTCGCGTTGCCCTTGCCTTGAATTCTAAAACAACGGTTATGATCCATCTCGTGCCGTGGCGAGTCGATGAGTTCGACAATGCTCTCGGTCTGGTTGCCGGGCAGGATCCGGTCAGCTTGGCCAGGCATGTCGACGTTTTTGCCCCCATGGCTTACCATCCTTTCTTGGGCCGGGAGGCGGATTGGGTCGGCCGTTACACGCGATATCTGCGAGACCTGACAGGCAAGGATGTCTGGCCCTGTATTCAGGCGATGCCGATCGACTTGCAAGAGCACGAGGACTTGCCCAAGTACAGTGTGACCGAAATGAAATCGGCCTGGGAATCTGTGGTGGCAAGTGGTGCCAATGGCATCACGCTGTACGGGCCTGCCGTGGGCGATCTTGCTGCAATGGAATTGATCAAAGGATTTACTTTAGATCAAAAGTAGTGATGTTACGGATAGATCACACCTTTTTTGGCAGGGTGAGCCGGATCAGTCGGTGTTTAAGTAAAAATAGATCTATGAGCCATGCACCGAACCGCTTTCGGTGGAGCCGGTTGGATTAGATCACCGGCAAGCTACGATCCAATCGCTGCAGCGGGCATGGAGTCGTGGAGACGCCAATAAAAGTCATCTATATAGACAGGGAATAACACCAATGTACGCGAATAATGGGCAAGTTTGTACGCGGGCAGCCGGAATATGCTTTTCATGGAAGGTTCCGCTTTGGTGTCTCCTTGGCGTGCTGTTCACGGCTTGGTCCCCGGCAGAGGGCCGGTGGGCCGATACGTTCTACCAGTATCGTATTCCCGTCGAGCTAAAGGCGGAGCAGACTGGTTGGCAGCAGATTCCACTGAGTGCCGCACAGATTACTGCAGCGGTCAACGGCATTGAAGAACTCAAGTTTGACC
>CAUZOD010000128.1:0-7986 GCA_963581115.1 Phycisphaerae bacterium
AGCCGATACGTTGCTGAAGTCGGTCTCCAATGCTTTGTACATGGGATAGGTCATGTACCGGTAGATGTTCTGTGTGTTGGGGCCGTACGGTTCCGGTACCCCGCCCGCCATCGCCCGGTCGAAGACGTCCTGCCAACCCTTGGGCACACGGCGCAGCATTCGCTCATATCCGAATTTGCGTAGCAGATCTGGTCGCACGAATGGCCCGAACCCGTAATCAACGTAGATTTTCGTACGCAGCCGCTGGGCCTCTTCGCCAGTGAGAAACCAGATGTACTGCATGGCTGCCAACTGCTGTCGGGGCGAAGAGCCGCTGAAGATCCCTAGGGCCTCACTGTTAAGGTTGCTTCCACGAATGCCGCGGTGCGACAGGGGAACCGGCGCGATGCCGACCAGTTGGGGGTTGATTGCGGCCATCAGCTCATCGCTTAGCGATGTGATGTACATCCCGATCTGGCCGCGTTTCCACATAATGCTGGTATCGCCACCAATCTTGGCGGCACCCCGGATCGTCTGACCGTTACGCTCGAATGGTTCACGGGCAAGCCGCCAGAAGAAGCACACCGCCTCGGCCGCCTCTCTGCTGTCGTATGCAGCGCGCAACAAACCATCGTCGGTCCACGCGACGGCTCGGGCCCCGGTGGAGACCAGCAGGTCGTAGACCGACCAACTCATGTAGATGCCGCCAGACATCATCAGTCCTACCGTCTGACGTTTCGGGTCGGTCATCTGCTGGGCGTACGAGAGAAACTCATCCCAATTCTTTGGCGGTCGCTCGGGGTCCAAACCCGATGCACTGAACAGATCCTTGCGGTAGAGCAGCGCCTTAACCAGCGTGCGTGTCGGCAGAGCCCAGACGTGCTTCCCAGGTATCCGACCGGTGTGGTCTTTTCGATAGACCACTTCTCACACTGGCGATGGGATACTCGCTTGGATTGTCTCGACGGCGGCTTAATTGCTCGTTATTGGGCTGGGCCCGCCAGTGGCCTTGGACGTCGGTCTGGAGCAGGCGATGATCGTCGGACAGCAATCGCGCCACCAGTTGTTCCAGCGGCACTAGGAAACCCTCACCGATATAAGTTGCCGACAGGCGAAAGTTGACATAGATGGCGTGGGGCGGGATGCCTGCGGCAATCGTCATCAACGGGCCAGTGTCCTGTGCAGAGCCGGCGCCGAGCGCTTCGAGCATGGTAGAAACGCTCAATCATGATTTCGGGGTGGCGGCGCTGAAACGCTTGAATCACTGCGCGTTTGGCGATGGCTGGCACCTGGATCTGATCGGGGCAGATGTGCGACGCGGATCGTGACTGCTTCTTGTTCTGCCGGTGCTGGTGCGGTGATACCCGCCAGGGCAGTCAGAACGGCTAGGGCTTAAGCCTTCAGGTTGGGGGTGATGAGGCTCGGTCGGCGCATTCGATTTTGGACGTGGCGAAGGAAGCGCATCAGGGGGCAAAGCCCACTTAGTGCGCAATTGGGGCCGGCCATTTGTGGATCAGTGCGGCACTTCTTTGACCGCATTGCGGTTCCAGGCAGGGATTCGGATTCTGACAGGGATGTTGGCCCGAACCTTGCACTGACAGGAAAGACGGCTGTTGACCTGTAGGCCGGGCGCCTCTTCGACGCGATCAAGTTCTTCGTCCTCGGGTTCGTCGAACGCATCTCCGCCGGATTCCACGTACACGTGGCAGGTCGAACAGGCACACACGCCGCCGCAGGCGTGTTCAATACCGATCCCGTGTTCTAAGGCGATTTCCAGCACCGATTCGCCCATCGCTGCTTTGAACTCGTCCTCGGTCCGAGCACTATCACCCGTCAGTGATTCCGGATCTTCCAAAATGAACTTAACGGGTACAATTTTGGGGCCGTGCGATTCGCCAGAGGCTTTCATGTGCATTGATTTGCTTTCCCAGGATAATTAGCGGGATGGAGTCAGTTGATTGTAGCTTGGATCATCTGATGGTGTTGACGAATAAAATTGGTTCGGTGAGTGATTCGTGATTGGCTACGACCGTCCGCAGCATGTCGGCCAAGTCGGGATGGCGGCTGGCCCCGGGTATTCCAGTGTTCTAGCAGATGGCAGACAGAATATATGGGTTTTAATCGGGCTCGGTGACAGTTGTGGGATCGGGCCGGTACAATTTTGTGCCCAGAGCCCAGATCTTTTCTGTGAAGTGGCCGCCCAGCGACTTATCTTGCTCAGCAGCGGTATTTGGGCGCGTTGCTGAGATCGCCATGTTCATCTTGGCGTCAAGATTATCGAGATTGGCGATGAAAATGGCTTCCGGTGTTGCGGGGATCTTTGCGGCTCCATGTTCCAATTCGCCGTGGTGCGAGATAATAATGTGGTGCAACACACGCAGGATGGGCACGGGGATCTTGACCGGATGCTCAGGATTGTCCTGGCAGGCTTGTGCCATCCGTTCGAGCATGAGATTGCCCCTGGCGATATGACCGACTAGGTTGCCATCATCAGAGTAGGCAAACCCCTGTGACCAGAGTAGTTCTTCGCACTTGCCCAAGTCGTGGATGAATAGGCCGAATAGCACGATATCTCGGTTCAGGCTTGGATAGTGGGGCAAGCTCGCCTCTGCGAGGTGCAACAACTGCAGCGTGTGTTCGAGCAATCCGCCAAGATATGCATGGTGCAAGGTCATGGCGGCCGGGGCTTGACAGAAGCGGTCCATAAGCTCGCCGTCGGCCAGGTAAGTACCGGCCAATGCCTGCAGTGCTGGGTGTTCAAGGGAGCCTAGTACCTGCAGCACTTCGGCAAACATCTTGTCGACATTAAATGTGGTTGTGGGTAGCAGTTCGCCGAGTTCCTGGTCCGTTGGCGCATGCGGCTCTACCTTTTCCATGATGATCTGCATCTCACCCTGGTAAGGTTGAGTCTGGCCGGCGATGAACACAAACCCATCGGTAGGCAGTTGACGAAATAGATCCTTCGTGGTGTTCCACATCCGTCCGGGGGTGCGCCCGGTCTTGTCTGAGATCAGACACTTAATGTATGGCTTGCCGGTTTTGGTCTGGCCGAGTTGGCAATTCTGGATGGCGTATACGCCATCGACATACTGATTGGCGCCGAGATCACGGATGTAGGTGTGGTGCGACACGAATTGTCCTTCTGAAGATATTATAGATAGTTGCCCCAATGCCACTTACCCGATAGTCAGGTGGCAAGACCAAAATGGCGGGGAGCTAGTCAGAACTGTGGTCTTGGTATTTGCGATTGAATTCGTTCATGCTCGTGACGTCCGAGGGCAGTACCGCTTCATCGGCGAGGAGGATTGGAATCCCATTACGGATTGGATATCGTAACCCGCCCACCTCGCCGACCAGTTCATTTGCTTCCCGGCGGAGCTTCGAACGGGTTACCGGACAGACGAGGACCTCAAGTAGATCTGCGGGGAGGTCGGACTCAGTGGATTCGGAACTGTGAGGTTTGGAAGGGGCCATGTCGGTTATTCTATCGCGATGTAAATCAAAGGTCCCTTTCATCGACTCTCTGGATGTCGGCGCCTAGCCCCCGGAGGGCGTCTTCCATTCGTTCATAGCCGCGGTCGAGGTGATAAACGCGATTGACAATGGTCTGGCCTCGTGCGGCAAGCCCGGCCAGCACCAGGCCCGCAGATGCCCTCAGATCCGAGGCCATCACCGGAGCACCGGTCAATTCTCGAGTCCCAGCGACCATGACCGACGGGCCGCTTCGGATCAGGCTGGCTCCCATACGCATCAGTTCCGCAACATGGAGGAATCGATCAGGGAAGATCTTCTCAGTGATGATGGAGTTGCCGTCAGCCAGACACAGCAGTGCCATGATCTGGGCCTGTAGGTCGGTGGGGAAGCCCGGATGCGGTTGGGTTACGACGTGGATTGGCCGTAGGACCCGGTCGGCGGCGGCCCGGACGGTTTCGCGGAGGCGGTTATTGGTTTGTGCGGTACTGTCAATCTGGACCCCAGCTTCATGGAACCGGTCTAGGGCCGCGGTGAGGCTTCGTGTTGGAAAGTTCTCTAGGGTTACGTCGCCGTTGGTGATCGCCGCGGCACAGATGAAGGTTCCTGCTTCGATTCGGTCCGGGATGACATCGTGTGTGGCACCGCCCAATCGGTTTACACCATCGATCGTGATGACCGGTGAGCCACCACCTCTCACCTGCGCGCCCATTGAATTCAGGAGCGTTTGCAGATCCTCAATCTCCGGTTCACAGGCGGCTGACTCGATGATAGTGCGGCCCTCGGCCAGAACCGCGGCGGACATGATGTTGGCGGTACCGAGCACGGTTGAGCCGTTGGGGCCACCGAGGAACACGTGAGTGCCGCACAGCCGACCACCCGGTGCCTCGGCGACGATGTAACCTTCATCGAGATGGATGTTTGCACCCAGCGATCGGAGCCCTCGCAGGTGAAGATCCACCGGTCGGTCCCCGATCGCACAGCCGCCGGGCATAGACACTCGGGCTCCGCCACGCCGGCCTAGAAGTGGCCCGAGTACGCAGATTCCTGCCCGCATGGTGCGCACGAGGTCGTAATGGGCCAGGCAGCGGTCGCGATCAGTGACCTGAAGCTCGCAATCACCGTTGGCTTGGGGCGGATCCTTTATCTGGCAACCCAGTGTTGCCAGTAGTTTTTTCATGTTGCGGATGTCGGCAAGGTCTGGTACGTCCCGCAGCATCAGCGGTTCGTCGGTTAGCAGGGCGGCGGCCATTAGCGGAAGGGCTGCGTTCTTCGATCCGTGGATGCGCACGCTTCCACGCAGTCGCTGGCCGCCGTTGATAACAAACGCATCCATGCGCGGTGGAGGGGTCAGGGGTTCTGGCCGGGGCTCGGACATCGTGCCCGATGACCCACGGCAACCTTTCATTGTATAACGTTGCTCTGACCATGTGGCCTCGTGGACCTGGCCACACAGCTGCCGCATCGCTGAACTGTGTTTCCCATGGACCTGAACCGCCTGATTCGCGACGTACCGGACTTTCCCAAGCCAGGCATCATCTTCAAGGACATCACACCGCTTCTGGGCGATCCGGCGGCGCTGGCGATGGCAGTGGAATTGATGGCATCACCGTTTCGTGGCCGGGGGGTGGAACTGGTTTGCGGGGCCGAAAGCCGGGGGTTCATTTTCGGCACCGCAATCGCACAATCGCTCAGCGCCGGTTTCGTGCCGATCCGCAAGCCTAAGAAGCTACCATGTGAAATCCACAGCATCGAGTACGGATTGGAATACGGCAGCGACAGGCTAGAGATCCACACTGATGCGATGGCCCGTGGTCAGCGTGTGCTCATGGTCGACGACTTATTGGCTACTGGTGGAACGATGAAGGCTTGCTGTGACCTGATCGAGCCGCTCGGGGGTAAGATTCTGGGCATCACGGTGTTGATCGAACTGGCGGCTTTAAGAGGGCGCAAGCAGCTGCAACCTCATGAAGACATTCACGCGGTTTTAACGTATTGACCGATGGCCCGTCGTCGCCCACATCAACAGGTCTCCGCATCCCAGGAACAACGCCTGAGCTCGTACTGGCATCGTACCCAGCGTCCATTGCAGGGACTGTATTTTCTCTTGCCAATTCTGGTCGTTTACGAAATGGGTACGTTGCTGTATCAGCGATCCGGAGCTCTTTCACAGATCAAGGCCGAGTCGTTGTTGGGGTACTTTTTTCACTTGGTTGGTGTCACCGGTGTTTATCTTCCGGGCGTGATCGTTGTGGTGGTGCTGGTGTGCTGGCACGTGGTGCGGCGGCGCGATCCTTGGCGGCCGGAGCCACGGCTGTTGGTAGTTATGTGGATTGAGGCATTGCTCTATGCATTGCCACTGCTGGTCTTTAGCGCCGTACTGTTTCGCCAGCCCGCAATCCAGTGGGTACTAGCCCAGGTGGCGGCCGAGGGCGGCATCAGCGGCCGTGGTTGGTTGGGTGACGTGCTACTGAGTATGGGGGCGGGAATCTACGAAGAGCTTTTGTTTCGCTTGATCGGAATCGCGCTGTTGCACATGATTTTAGTCGATCTGCTTGCCCTTCCCGAGCATTGGGGTGCAATCGGAGCCGTGAGCGGTTCAGCGATTGGTTTTGCGCTGTATCACTTCCCCAGCTTCACCGACGTGCGCCTGGGATTGGGACTGTTTTACACCGCTGCGGGAGTGTACTTCGCCTTTATCTATGTCACGCGAGGATTTGGGATCGTTGTTGGAACCCATGCGTTGTACGATGTGCTGGTGGTGACTTTGCGTTTTGTCCAGCACGAGGGTTCGTGATAAGAAATAACCCAATTATTGGGGCCGGTTCTCCAGGGCGATCCACTCGAAAAGCACGAACCACTCTTGGCGCTGAAGGGCAACAAGTTCCGGATTGTTGCGCCCGCCATCAGCTGCAACCGCATCGATGAACCGGTGCGGATCGTAACCTGTGATGTCGGTCATGGCGGGGTGTTCTCCGGCCTTTCGAAACCAGTAGTGGCTATTGGGGAAGTCGCCCTCGCGTCGGTGCATGATGCCGTGCCAGAACGAACCGGTGGGCGTAGAGATCTGCTGGCTGATCTGGTGCGAGCGATCCAATTCGTCAATGTACAGCCATAGTGCAGCGGCTATGGGCCCGGTCTGGCCAATTTCGGTCAAGGTGCAATCGACTAGGTCGATTCGTTCGGCTGGGCCGGCATTGCCTCCGGTTAACTTACCCATGGTTCGCTCCGGCGATAGCACCTTGAAGAGCGGTTCAAGCGACGCTGAGAGAGCTGGGGGCAACCTAGACTTCATATGGGGCAGTTTAATACCAAACGAATGGCCCGGTTCGAGCGGTCATTGGAGGAGGGAGGTTCTATCCGCTACCATTCGGTAGATCTGCATTGCGACTCTTGGGAGTACTTCGTTATGGCTGAACAGAAAGCGACCAATATCACGTGGCATGAAGGCGACGTTACACCTGACGAGCGCCGGGCCAACATGGGTCAGCAGGGCTGTACGCTGTGGATGACCGGTCTCTCCGGTAGCGGGAAAAGCACCGTAGCCGTAGCTCTGGAGCAGGTCCTGCTGCAACGGGGTCGGCATGCATACCGGCTTGACGGCGATAATATCCGCCATGGGCTGAACAAGAATCTTGGGTTTTCAGCCGAGGATCGCACGGAGAACATCCGCCGCATTGGTGAGGTTTCAAAGCTTTTTGCTGATGCGGGAGTCGTCACGATCACCAGCTTCATCAGCCCCTATCGAGCTGATCGCGATCTGGTGCGGCAGTTGCATGAATCTGCCAACATTCCATTCCTAGAGGTGCATGTCAGCTGTAGTCTTGAGGTGGCCGAGCAGCGAGACCCAAAGGGGCTTTATAAGAAAGCTCGGGCGGGAGAGATCAAGGGGTTCACGGGCATCGATGATCCTTTCGAAGCACCGGAGCAGCCTGAAATTGACCTTCCCACTCATGAGTTATCGATCGCACAGAGCGTGCAACGATTACTGGAGGCGCTCGAGCAGCGCCAGATCTTGCAATCGTAGTTTTCGACCATTCCCGGTGCGCAGAGCGAAGTGTCGCAGATCGATAATCCAATTTTGATACCAGAATCACCTTGGCCGCGATGAGATGGGCGAATAGAATGGCTTGTCCATTGGTTGTTTGACCTGTGCGAGCAGGATCATGCCAAATCGAAGTAACTTTGTAGCTCAGGTATGTTGTGGCGGGGCGGTAGGCATCCGGAAGCGTATCTCAGCAGATACCAGGGGTGACTCGACCAGGGGAGGTTTTACCCTGATCGAGCTACTCGTAGTTATCGCGATTTTATCGTTGCTGATTGCATTATTGCTTCCGGCTCTGGCGAAGGCCCGGGCGACCGCTTGCAGAGCTGTTTGTGCCAGTAATCTCCGCCAGATCGGGATTGCATGGACTGCATATCTACAGGACAGCGAGGAATGGTTCCCACCTTATGGCATCGATCATCTGCATTGGTTTTATGCAGGCAAGCATCCCTCGGTTCGGTTCCCGACCGGACAGGCAAATGAGCGGCCGT
>CAUZOD010000129.1:0-7954 GCA_963581115.1 Phycisphaerae bacterium
ATCCGGTCGCCGACTATCGTCAGTAATGCCTTGCAATCGCCAAGTGCCATCGAAGTATTCCTTCTGCAACGGTAAAGCCCCAATGGTACCCGCTATCTCATCTGGGCGTCAGCGAACATCGGCATAGCTTGCGTGGGCAAGGTGATCATGGTCCACCCTAGGCCCCGCGTTGGCGATGTGCCTCGTAGAGCATCACCGCTGCGGCATTGGAGGCATTAAGAGAATCGACCAGTTGGCCATGAATCGGGATGGACACACGCTGGTGGGCGATCGACAGCCAATCATCGCTCAGCCCACGATCTTCTGGGCCAATGACGATGGCCAGCGGGCCGTGATAATCCGCTTCGGTGTAACACGTCGAGCCTTCTGGAGTGGCGGCAAGCACGTTCATATGTTTAGTGGCAAGGTATTCTCGCACTGCGTCAGAATCAGAACCAATGGTTGGCAAGCTGAACACCGCGCCCGTGGAGGCGCGGATTGCGTTGGGGTTGAATCGATCTACCGTGGTTCCGGGCTCCTGGGCACACAAGACCGCAGTGACCCCGGCGGCTTCAGCCGTGCGTACCATGGCGCCCAGATTTCCTGGTTTTTCCATCGCCACGGCCACCAAGTAGAGGGATTGATCCGTGGTGGGAGGCAGGCGATCTAATGACCATTGCGGTTCTTCCACGACTGCAAGTATGCCTTCAGGGTCGTCCCGGTAGGTCATCTTTACGAACAGATCAGGTTCGACCTCGTATACCGCTATGCCCTGAGGTAGCTGGATGATGGCTTCGAGCAGTGGCGGGCAGATAAAGACGTCCTGGATCGCCAGCCCCGCCTTGATAGCGCGTGATACCTCGCGCGGCCCTTCGGCCAATAGCAGACCTTCGCTGCGACGTCGGGTCCTACGGCGCAAGCGCATCGTCATCCTGATGCGGGGGTTGCGGGAACTGGAAAGGCGCCGCGGAGCGGTCACAAGCGATATGTTAGCTCAGATTTCTGGCTAAGTTCATCGCGAACAGGCGTAGGGCTGGTCTTGGCTTGCTCAAAATTGGGGTCTTGGTGCCCTGGTTGGTTTGGTTGAACACAAGCTGGCAGCCGGTCCTGGTGACTTAGGAGCCGAAGCAGAACGCTCGTCGGGGGCTGCATCCGTGTGTGGCACGGTACCATATTGGCCACGGATCCGTGGCCAGGTCAGCAGGCTGTGAGTCATAGCTTTCCACAGGGTTGCCGACAAGGCGCCTGCGGTTGGAAGGATGAGCTTGGAGGCGGTAGGCTTGGACCATGACTAAGGACACTACCATTGAACCGTTGATGACGACTGACTTGGATCTGCCCGGAAAGCGACGGGGCAAGGTTCGTGACATTTATGAAGCTCACACCACTGCCGGTGAGCCAGTGCTGCTGATTATCGCAAGCGATCGGATCTCGGCCTTCGATGTCGTGATGCCCAATGGCATCCCCGGCAAGGGCGTAGTACTGACGCAGGTGAGCCGTTTTTGGTTCGATCGTGTCGCACAGCATTTTGGCGATTCGTTGCACCACCATCTGCTGTCAACCGATCTGACCGACATCGATGGCGTGGATCCAGACCAAGCTCAAATGCTTGCGGGGCGGGTCATGGTCGGACGGCGTTGTTCTGTGGTACCTATCGAGTGTGTGGTGCGTGGTTTTTTAGCCGGATCGGGTTGGAAGGAGTACCAACGGGATGGGACGGTTTGTGGCGTTGCATTGCCCAGCGGTCTGACCCAGTGTCAGAAACTGCCTGAACCGATCTTCACTCCCTCGACCAAGGCTGAGACCGGTCACGATGAAAACATCAGTTTTGAGCAGGCCTGTGAGATTGCGGGTGAGTCCCTGATGGCAAAGCTCCAAGAGTTGTCATTGAGGATCTATCAGATGGGCTATGATCATGCTGCTGACCGGGGCATTCTTTTGGCTGATGCCAAATTTGAATTTGGCATTCCGGTTGACGGGAGTGATGAGCCAATTCTGATCGACGAAGTACTCACTCCAGACAGTTCACGGTTTTGGCCCGCCGATCGTTACGAGAGCGGACGGGATCAGCCGAGTTTCGACAAGCAGTACGTGCGAAATTATTTACAGGGATTGGTCGATGCGGGCCGATGGGATAAAACACCTCCTGGGCCTGAATTGCCGGTGAAAATCGTGCATAATACGCTCACAAAATATCTTGAATCGTACCGTTGTCTGACCGGTGAAGAGTTGGCCCTGTAGCTTCGAATACCAGGGGGTGGATACGGGCGCCGATCACCGCTGCTGAACCTATCCCATATAAAACGCATCTGTTCAAAGGATCGAAAGGATTCGCCAAACCGACACTCTGGATCACAGCGTTTACTCGCCGATCCAAATACAAGGGCCCGCGACGCCACGGCGCGGGCCCTTTTTTTGCACCATGCTGTCCGAGTCGAGTGATCGGTCCGGCCAAGCATTGAAGTGAATCTGTCAAGACCTCGGGGCTATATTCGATCTCCGGTCGATGATTTCTCCTACAGTTAGTGAACACGTTGGGAACTGTCAATCACAGGTGAATGCCTGTGGCCGGTCTTTCGGATATCGATCTAAAGTATCTGCGAATCGCTGGGTGGGTCGAGGTTGCCATTCTGCATGTCTGAACCCGCGATCTCTGTCCTATGCAATTCTGGGACAAGAGTAGTTCTAATTGAACCATATTTTTCCAGATCAGTAGCGATACTGACAGCCGAGATCTGCTTCAGTGCGGCCAAGCTGGCCTTGCATTGGTGAACGATTGAAGTTGGTCTCAGTCGCGTGCATCGCAGCCGTATGGTAGAATTATCGTCGGATATTTAGACGGGGTGTAGCTCAGCTTGGCAGAGCGCTTCGTTCGGGGCGAAGAGGCCGCAGGTTCGAATCCTGTCACCCCGATTTAGGTTAGGGGAATCGGAAACGCATGTCATATTTTCCTGTTTGAACAATAGCTCATTCCCAATCCACATCTGAAGAATATCGTGCAAGATGCTTCAGATAATTGAATGCCGTTGCGATCGCGCCATTTTGTGGTGTAATGCCATGATCAGAGTGACTGCATCATCGGATGCCGCGTTGGTGTCAAGCAAAAAATGAGGGCGTGCTTCGTTTTGCGTTTAGGCCTATTCATTGGGTGGACGCCGATCAATCCGGCGACTGTGCTTGAGTTGGCTTCGCTGATCCTTGTGGTCGAGGCGGCGATGAACGGACCGGCGTGTCGGACGGGTGGGCTGCCGCTGCCGCGGTCGACACAGTGAAGCCCGGAGAGTCTCTATAAGTTTCTGAAGGCAATCCAGGCGGTTGGCAGTTTGGCTGCGGGAAACTGATGAACAGATAGTCAGGGCGTCTTCGCTGAGGTACCGAGCCGGTAGGCGTGCGATCGTTTCCGGCGGCAGTATCTGGCGCAGGGCTTCGAGTGGAACCCGCAAGGTGACACGAGTGCTGGTCTTATTGACGTGTTGCCCCCCGGGGCCACTACTGCGCGAAAACGAATAGTGCAGCTCCGCTGCGGGCAAGACAATCCCCGGTGCAATCATCACCTGGTTCTCATGCCGAGACGTGCTCATTGGCGCATCCTAGGCGAACGGACCGTACACTGTGATGCCATGTCTGAGAAAGTGCCGCGATCTTCGCCGGTCGAGCCTGTCTGGTGGCGCATCAAGCTGCACGAAATAATCTTCGAAGCAGATACCCGTATGGGCAGAATGTTCGACGTGTTGCTCATCCTGGGGATTCTCTCCAGCGTATTTGTCGTCATGATGGAAACGGTGGTAGAAAGCGGCGGTCTGTGGCACAATGTGTTTTGGATTTCGGAGTGGGGTTTCACGATCATCTTCACGATTGAATACATCTTGCGTCTAATCAGCGTACATCGCCCGTCCAAATATGCTCGGAGTTTCTTTGGGATTATCGATCTGGTGTCGGTGTTACCAACCTATGTATCGGCGTTCCTGCCAGGCGTCCAGTCGTTGCTGGTGCTTCGGGTGTTCCGATTGCTGCGTATCTTCCGTCTCTTCAAGCTGGCTCGGCACCTCAGTGAAGCACAGACGCTGCGTAAGGCGATATGGCAGGCCCGCGCGAAGATTACGGTGTTTTTGTGTGTCGTGCTGAATATCATCATGGTGTTGGGAACGGCGATGTATCTGGTTGAACATGATCACAATCCAGGATTTGGTTCGATCCCACAAAGCCTTTACTGGGCCATCATCACGATGTCAACCGTCGGATACGGTGATGTGGTTCCCGTCACGGTCATGGGCAAACTGCTGGCGTCGATGCTGATCGTCATCGGATACAGCATGATAATTATTCCAACAGGGATCGTTTCAGCCGAGATGGTTGCGGCGCCGCTTCGTCCTATCACGACACAGGCCTGTCCTTACTGTATGCGGGAGGGACATGATCAGGACGCATCATTCTGCAAGTACTGTGGCAAGACTTTATGACCAATGAATCGCCGTGAACGGGAGTAGTTTTCTATCATCGATCATCGCAAGTGGTTTCGGGGTGAATGCCATGGGCCCGTGGGACAGCAGCCATTGAGGTCGTGCAAGGGCAAATGAAATCATAGCCGCCACCCGATGTGAAGGATATTTACGCGTGGGATTCGATCGCGGATTCGATCAAACTCGCGTTTGACTGAGCGTAGCGAGTGGGCGCTGATGCTGCTTGCAAGAGTGTTTGTGGATCACCTCGGTATTATCCCTTTCTCAATATTCGTTTTCCAATCGACGTTAGACGCCTCTTCCACACGGAAATTTGTGGTAAAGCGGAAAATTTTTTTGGAAGAACGGAATTATCTTGTGTATCCAACCTGTTCCTTCCATATTCAAGAACATGCCGATACGCTCGCCGGGTGCGGAATGCGGCCCCGCATTCTCGTGTTGTCTACAATGTCAGCGTGGTAAGTGGAGGATCAACTCTTGTTATGGCCGTTGGCCTATTCTGTGTATTTGGGGGGAGGATATGTGAGGCGCAAGGGACACCTGGAGATCGCATCCGTTACGTGGACCCGTCCTTTAGCGACGTGTACGCTCCCATTGAGGTGAACAACTGGTGGGGGCTCATGAACCGGCAGGGCCGGTTGGTGATCTACCCACAGTTCGAGTGGACGGATAACGCCTACGACGGCTGGGTGCGCGTGGTGAAAGACGGGAAAACAGGTTACGTTCGTAGCGCCCTGCGAGGCGATCGAGACCCGGAAAAGTCTCAGTTGATCATCACGCCTCAATATGAGTATGGCGACAGGTTTCAAGAGAAGTTTGCGGTGGTTGGCAACGGGGGTCGCTATGGTTTTATTAACCTGGCGGGTCGTTTAAGAACAGAGATGGTGTTTGATGGTGTTCTTCGCTTCAAGGACGGTCTGGCAGCTGTGCGGATCGATGATCGGTGTGGATTTATCAATATTCGGGGAAAGATTGTTGTGGATCTGCGATGGGTACGGGTTCGGTCATTTCATGATGGCTTTGCGATGGTGGAGTCTCCTGGGGTGAACCAGGAGCCGGGTATCCTCGGATACATCAATCGCGCTGGCCGCTTCTACTGGCGAGACCAGCGGGGCCGATTCGAAGATCTTGGTGATTTCCATGAGGGGCTTGCCTTGGCCAGGATCAACTCAAAGTGGGGCTACATCGGCAAATCAGGACGCATACAGATCGAACCGAAATTTGATGAGGCGAGGGACTTCCACAATGGTTTGGCCGCGGTGCGGGTGGGACCTCGGTGGGGCTTCATCAACAAGAGCGGGCGCCTGGCCATCGACTTGGATTTTGATGTGGCCGACGATTTCGATGAATCTTTGGCCATGGTGGTGGTGGAGGGGCGATACGGGTATGTAAACAAGGTCGGGAAGTGGCGCGTTCCGCTGCAATTCGAGCGCGCGCTGCCATATTTTCGTGGTATGGCTCGGGTCGCGGCAGGACCTGGATTCGGATATATCGATACCACTGGCAATGTGGTATGGGATCCGCGGCGAGCGATGAGTGGATTCGTGGACATCACGACACGGCCGCGGGTGTTGGTTTCCGGCGGAGTGACCCAGCGGCAGGCTGTCGGCCGTACCAAGCCAGTCAGCGAAGTGATTGGTCCGCCGGAGCCCCGGGAACTGATCGAAGTGCCGTACCCTCCAGATTTTGAGTATGTTGAGCAGTTGAGTAAGCTGCCGGCACCGGAAGTAGGCCCATTAAACGGCGATCAGTAGGCAGTCTATGATCGCAAGAATGCATGGCCCTTTTAGCGAGAATGCATACTTGCCCAAAGTGATCCTGATGCTGGAGCTATGGCGAGGCGAGTGGATTTGGCCGGTACGTTTTGTAGCTGAGAGAACGGGATGCAATCGAAGCGTGCTTGCTCCGACCCACATCGCGTTACGGTGCGGCTACTCATCCGGAGCTGGTCTACGGGCGTCATGTTTTCCGTAACATTAATGGTTTTACTATGGGCGTACGGGCCGGTATTTCCCGCGGCCGGGGCCGGCGACAAGCAGGTTTACGGAGATCGTTTTGTTGGGGATGGCGTGCGGTTCCGACGGGCCGATTGGGGCGACGATCTTTACCCTATTAACGTCAACAACTCTTGGGGGCACATCAGTCGGCGAGGCGACCTGCTTGTCTTTCCGAGATACGACTGGGCTGACGACTCGCACGGTGAGGTGGGCTGGCGCGGGTCGTGCTCGGGGGCCGGACGGGCTTTGTCAATGACAGCGGCCGCTTTCAGATCGATCCGGTTTATGTTTATGCCGATCGATTCGAAGAGGAATTGGCGATCATCGGCAACGGACGGCATTTTGGATTCCTAAATCGGTTGGTGTGCAGAACCGTTCCATATGAACTTGATGGCGCGTTGCAATATCGTGAGGGATTGGCAGCGATTCAGCGCGACGGCCGTTGTGGATACATCAATCCCTCGGGCAATACAGTAATTGAGCTACGTTTTAGTCGGGTGCGATCGTTCCATAGGGCCTGGCCGTGGCCGAGTTGTTGAGCAAGCGTGGGAAACGAAGATCATTCGGCTATATCGATAAGCGAGGCGAGTTCGTGTTCACAGATACACAACACCGGTTTAATGATCTGGGGAGTTTCGATGACGGGTTAGCTCCTGTCCAGGTTGGAGGCAAGTGGGGCTATATCGAAAAATTAAAGCAGGAGAATAAAGAGGAACTGTCGCAGTCAGAATCTGCAGCGGTGCCGGCCCCATCATCATCTGACCTCTTCCCCTGGCGGATTGCGATTGTGAACCAGCATTTGAGGAGGCATATGACTTTGATGAAGTGCTGGCGATGGTCCGTCAACGTGGTTGGTACGGTTTCATTGATAGGGAAGGAACCGCGGGGATCGTTCTGCAGTTCAAGATTGCCCACCCGTTCTTTCGTGATCTGGCGAGGGTTTCACAGGGACTGAATTTTGGACACCTCGGGATTGAAGAAAAAATTATTTGGGATCCCCGTACACCCACGGACGGGATTTTGATCTGACAGATCTTACAGGTCGTAGAGATCCGTCGCGGATGGGCCTGCCTCCGTTTCGATTCGCTTCGGTGCCGCCGTATCCTCCGGACCATCTTTATGAGGATCATCTTCCGCGGCTCGCGGAACATTTCTCCCAATGAGTGGTAGTTTTGGTGGATTTGATTTATCGGGTAAGGGCTCGCTGCAGCTGAATCGAGCGGTCATGATTGCCGGTATCTGCGTTTGGTGGGTCAGGCATTTTCCTGCAGCTGCTGTGAAATGGCGGCCGATCTACTAGTGGATCGGCCGCTGCTTACCATCATGCCAGGTGGACACCCGATGCTGAATCGTCCAATTTCGATACCCGGACATCCAGATTTCAGCATTCTACAGATCATCTATAATTCTTCTGGTAACGGTAATGGTTTCAGTGGGATTCGTATTGTGGAGATCGCGGCATGGCAAACTACCTTCACAAGCTGTTTTCGACCGCTGAAGCCGCCGATGCTTCCGACA
>CAUZOD010000130.1:0-7885 GCA_963581115.1 Phycisphaerae bacterium
GCCAGGGCCTGCGTTCGGGTCGAGGATGATCGATTGGTACACAACCACAACCTCATCGTCGACGAGCAGAATTCGATGGTCGGCCGGATCGCCATAGTCTTCGGTGAAGGTGGTCAGAGCAAAGCCCTCGCCCTGGATCTCCAGATCAGCGTTTAAATGATAGGCCTGGTGCTTGATGCTGCCCTCGGTATTTGGCGGACCATTGGGGTGCACCACTGCCAATATAAGCCCCCCCTCAGCGGTGGCGAATATCTCCGGCCGGTGGGTGCCTTGCACCATCTCGGTCGTTCCCAGATGGGTAAGGTTGACCGAGGTTAAAGTAGGTTCTGAAAAGTCTGAGTAAGAAACGTTATTTGTTATTGCTAGCACCATTACCAGAGTCAATCTTGAGCTTTTCATTTCACGCTTCTCCGGATTTCATGAATACACCCATTAGTGTATTCCCTGGCACTTCTTTGCGCGTTTGTCACACAGAAATCTTAAGCCTTATCACGGGCTCTCCTCCAACGTGGACATGCCGACACGTATTATAGCCGCCAGATTCTGAGAAATATATATGCAACAAGGCATCCGCAGGTGGTTAAGGAGCTATAGCGGCTAACGTTAGAAGTGCAGAGAGAATTAAATAAGTCAGTCAAATCACGATCCGACACCGATGCACCATCGCACTTAGGCCTGCAAAAGTCAGCAGACAAACCGACGCAGGCTCCGGCACCTCTGCACCGACCGGCCCGAGTGTATTACCAAAGTTCTTCTGCACGATGATCAGGTCAGCGCCCGTAACCTGCCCGTCGTCGTTAGCGTCACCGAGGAGCAGGCCGTCGGTTGGTACGCTGGGATCGACGTTGCCGAAGTTCTGCTGCACGACGACCAAATCTGCGACGGTGATTTGATTGTCATTGTTCGCATCGCCTAGAAGTAAAAACGTATTGATTATTTCGACCCATCCTGACGCATCGTACGACTCGTGTGACGAGTAATCATGTGAACCGGTGTCTGCGTCAAAATAGCTGGTTGAATCATTGGTGGAAGTGCCTGCATTGATATCTGAAATCTCAAAGCGCCAAGTTCCTGGCGGCAGAAGAATAGTTGCTGCAAAGCATTCATTGCGCCGTTGTGCAAGACCACTCCGGTTTGTGTATTGGAAATCTGCAGACCTAGGTTTCCGACTGGATCAGGTGTGACCTGAAACACCTCGGCGCTGCTGAGGCTAAACGTTGCCGTAGCGTCATGGTATCCCATCTCTTCCCAGGATTGGTAGTCACAAAATCTGCCAGGGAAACAATCAGCCCTATCGATAAAGCTATAGTAATAGGTTATGTAAGCCATATAGCGGATCGGAGATGTCAAACCACTCCACTCAACATTTCCCACGTCGTAGGGTTCAACTCCGAGCAGCCCATCATAGTAATATCCATCGCTTGACCCGTGGGTCAAAGATCCGTTTTCGATTAGGATCTCCCCGGAAACGGGAGCCGTCTGTGCGATGCTTAAGACAAGGGAGATGAAGCTATATTTCCACATCTATATTGCTCCGCTTAAATACGAGGACCGATACTCTTTGGACGGACAGATGTTAGGGACAGAGTCGTACACTGCGAACAACAGTGATGCTTATTCTGTTGAAATGTCTTTCACTTTCATGCCAAAAACTTTTTACGATAGTATTCCATCACTGACATGCCCCAGAACGTACTGGCGATGGTCCCCGGAACTTAAATATAGCTGCGAGTAGTAGAAATGTCACTGGTGGCCGTGACGTTGCGCGTGCTGGATCCGGCCCTTTCCACACGCAGTTACTAATCGCCTGGAGATCAGCCTACTCTGGCCGGCCTGGGCTCACGGGCACATTGTCGCCGGATTGCTGCGTGACAGAAAAACGACCGTCTCAGCAGTCTTTAGAAAGTGTCATTACCAACATGATATTGGTATGACATGTGGGGCGGGTCACTCTTCGCAAGCCCCGTCCTGGAACACTGACACAAGCCCTCCTGGAATCAAATTTACCATTAGCGATAGATTTCGGATCTACACTTCGACGCGCAATCGGTGCGTCAGGATTCAGCTTTGTCCGTCTTCTATTGCCCAATGGGTTGCCAGAATATCGCCGTTGTCCAGGCGCAGCAGAGATGCCTGCCCGAACTTCAGATTTCGGCCCATCGTCGCATAAGCAGCTACTGTCATGGAAGGAGCGTTATCCCAGATTTTCTCTTCCTTGACGAGACGCCACTTGTCCGTGACAAAATCAACGATTCGTACATAGAGCCCGACGTCTTTGCCTACGCGGTGGCAATGAATGGACAGGAGAATATCGTGTTCCCAGTACATCAGGTTCGAGGCTTGGCCCCAATGGCCCGTATCAATAGGATCTGACCAACTCCTGCCTCCGTCGTGGGAGACGGCTACATGATTTGTCAGGTTCTTGTCATTGATGTGATCCATCATCCAGAATAATGCCACGACACGGCCGGCCTGCATTTCGGCCAATCTTGGCTCTGACGGCGCAAAGTGGCCGGTCGGATCCTCGAAAAAATGAGTTTTGTCGTTCCATGTTTTTCCCTCGTCCTCGCTTCGGAGCAGGACGCCAACGAAGCCGCTGGGATTCGTCCCATCCCACATCGGGTACAAAGAGCCGGATCCTAATATCGTGCCGTCGCGCAATTGGATGGCAGGGCCGGATTGCTCAAGTAGTTCCGGGTGTGTTTTGGGGATGATTCTAGGGGTTGACCATGCGCGGCCTTCATCAGAGGAAAACAGACAAGGTTACGACCATTGCGCAGACCGTCGCATTCCGGGTCGGGGTTGGCAATTGTCTGATCGGGGTCAGTGCGGTGAAAACAGTACCCCATGGCGATCAGTGTGTCATCGTTCAACAGCGTCGGTTTAAGGCCAATCCAATAGCATTGGTGGTCCGACTCCTTCTCGTGGATCGGCCCTTCGAATGTCCATGTGCGCCCCTGATCATGGGAACGTGACGCTACTGTTGTGATGTTCGCGGCTTCGAGCGCTTCACCCAGGATGAACATCGCCAGTAGATCTCCGGATGGCAACTTCACCAGCCCGGGAAAGTATGCATGACGGGCTCGGTTCTGAGGGTTTGGGTTGTCATAAACAATATGACGGTCGATGACCTCGATTTTAGCCATATTTGTCTCTCTTCCAGTCGTAGTGAAAATTCAGAAAGCCAGACAAAGATAGATGGATCTGCATGAATCGACAACAACATGCAGCAGAAGTTGATAGGGTAGTTGCGGGAATCGGCTCAGAGCCGTCTCGTTGGTAACAAGAATATAAACCCCGAGGTGCATTGGGGCGGAAAGGATTGGAACACGCGGGATTACTGGATATCTGTTGTAATAGGAACGGACTGGATGATGCTAAGATTTTGAGCCTCTGTGTGTCTGAAAGTTTTCACTCTACAAAAGGGTCTCTCGATGCGCATGCTGATCACTTGCATTCTCGCGGCCGCATTGATGTCACTGTTCCCCCATGTCTCGTCAGGAGAATCGGTCGACCAACTGGTTAATCGTGATGATGACTACTACGCCCATATCGCTAACGCTGAGGATGACGAACTCAAGTTTAATCGTTCTCGCGAGACCGAAGGATTTTCCTGCGGCGCGTATAAGGTCGCTGTGGGTGATGTCGACAACGATGGCATCCTCGATCTTGCTGTGAGCTACAATAATACCGACGCAATTTCCGTCTTGAAGGGGGACGGCAAGTTCGGATTTGCCCTGACGGGCATTTATCATCATCCCACCGATCCGGTTGGCAACACCGCGAATCTTACTGTCGTAGATATCGACGGGGACGGCAATCTTGATATCGCCGCTGCTATACACGAGCGACAACTTCTCGATTACCGGGATATGAACATTCCGGAGGAGGAGATCCGCTTGGGATGGCAGGGACGCGTGCAACTCTACCGGAATCGTGGTAACGGCACATTTTTCCCAATAAAGCGCTACCAGACCCCGAGCGCTGGGAAGGGAGTCAGGGTGGTGGATATTGACAACGACGGCATTCGTGACCTCGTCTACGTTGCTCGCGGCGTGAGCTATATCCGTGGAGATCTAAAAAAGGGAGGGCGCCTCATCATCCGAAAGGGCTACGGGAACTTCAAGTTTGGCTCTTTCAAGATGGGGCTGGCAGGTAGTTCGGCATACCGTGTGGAAACCGTCGATGTCAATGGTGACGGTTTCCTCGACTTCTTCTGCCCAAACGAACGTGCGAAGACAGTGACGTACTTCATCAACCCTGGAAAGGATATCTTTGCTGATGGGGTCAGCCTTACCCCCCGCAAGATAATCGTTACCCCTATGGAGCATTCGGCGGTTCTCAAGCCGATCGACAGGCCGGGAAACCATTTTAATGCCAACGATGCTCGTGTAGCCGACTTTACTGGTGATGGCAAGTCCGATGCCCTCATCGTCTGGATGGACCAGGCTGCTTTGCAGGTACAACGCGGAGATGGGGCAGGTAACTTTAATCATCACAGCATCATCCAGGCCGGAAGTGATGCAGGCTTCTTCGGGATTGGAGACTTGGACCATGACAGGGATATCGACTTTGTCGTGACGCACTGGCAACAGGAGTTTGTTTCGGTTGGTCTCAATGACGGCATGGGGCACTTTTCGCTGAAACAGTATCCGGCTGGAAACGGCTCCTACGGGGTGGCGGTAGCCGACTTCGATCGCGATGGGAATCTCGATTTCGTTACAGCAAATTACCGGGCCAAATCGATGAATCTCTATCAAGGCAAGGGTGACGGAGATTTCACCGGCAGAGGAGAACTGCCGGGCGAGTTACGCTTGAGTAGCGGGAAGTGGAGTCTGCAAGAGTCACAATAGAAATCATTGCTTTATCAGTAGAAAGGGATGCGGCAGTTCGCCCAGGCGCTGACCCGGTCATCGTTAACGCCACAGTCACCATCGCCTAAATCCCAAGAAAATCAATAGGGGCCGATGAGGTCATTCAGTACAACTTGAATCCGCAGTGCACGATCCGAGTGTCAAGGCAGCTGTTTCGGACCAGAAAACCAACTTTCTTGCTTATTTACGATGTGGAATAAACATTGTGGTGTGGCAGGGATGCTTCGATGTGGGGTGTTAACCTGCTTGTCTAAAAGGCTGGCGGTATTGCAGGATAACTGGTTCAAGGTTGACAACTTGGGTAGCCTCCACCACGACCGCGGAAGAGGGCGTCCAAGGTTGTAGCTCCGGCAGCATGGCCTGTCCTGGCCGGTGGCAGAATTCGAGGACCTGATATCATCCTCGAACAATGAAGACCGTGTTGATTCTGCGTCATGCAAAGTCAAGCAGTAAGCAGCCCGAGACGACGGACCATGACCGGCCGCTGAACGCGCGTGGCAAGCGCGATGCGCCGCGGATGGGCCAACTCGTGCTCAATGAAGACCTCACTCCTGATCTGATTATCAGTTCGACCGCCAAACGTGCCCGCCATACGGCACAGATGATTGCTCGGACCTGTGGCTATGAGCGAACTGTCTTGGAAGTGTCCACTCTGTACCACGCCGGGCCCGATATGTGGCTGACGGTGCTGCGTAATCTGCCCGAAACGTGCAAGCGACCCATGATCGTGGGCCACAATCCCGGGCTTGAGGATCTGCTCCGTGTGCTGACGGGTACCGACAGACCGTTGCCTACCGCGGCCTTGGCGCAAGTACATGCCGATATCTCCGAGTGGTCTAGCCTACAGCCGGACCAATCGGCCCGATGCGTTTGCCTCTGGCTGCCACGAGAATTGGCGTAAAAGATCAATCTTTGGATGCAAAGTTCGAATGCCAATCGGGAACTCGGGCCTGCTGCTAGTGATCAGTGCAAAGCCGAATCAGATATGTGAGAAATTGCAACGAGCTTGCAGCGGGATCGGGAACCACCGCGGGCTGTCTGATTATTAAAGTTCTGTTGTACGACGGTCAGTCCCGTCCCAGTCACCTGCCGGATTGGCGTCGGTGTCTGGCCAAGAGCCCGAAAGGGGAAACCTTCAGAGTCTCTCAGCCCCGATCGTGGGTTAAGGCTGTGGACACAACGATTAGCCACGGAATGTGACGTCCTGAGGTGATTTGGCGTCCTTCATGGTGATCCCACGCTCTGGATTGGCGGCTAAATGTTGGAGGATCTTATACACGGCTTCGGATTCGCCAGTGTGACCGATCGCCGCAGAAATCTGGTCAGCAGTGCGTTCACCATCGATGTGTGCCAAGTGGCTGAGGACCCGAGTCTGTAGTTCGATCACTGCCGCTGCGGCTTTCTTGCCAGCCTCAACACCCGGTTGGTGGTAGGCGTTGATGTTGATCAGTTCCGCGTACAGGCCCACAGTCCGGTCGAAAAGGCCAATCAGCGCGCCTACGCTTGCGGCCGACACCTGATCGAGAGTGATTGTTATCGATTCGCGCTGGTTCTCGTACAGTGCACAACGCGTTCCGTGCAGGAATCCCAACAGATAATCGCCCGTAGTCACTCCGGGCTCGACCTCGAGTGACCGGCCGTCTCGGTCGTGCAGTACCTGGATGAACACCGCGAAGAAATTCGCCAGTCCCTCTCGTAACTGCTGTACGTAGGCGTGCTGATCGGTTGAGCCTTTGTTGCCGTAGACCGCAATACCCTGATGCACGATGGCACCGCTTCGATCGAATTGCTTGCCCAGTGACTCCATTACGAGTTGTTGCAGATAGCGGCCCAGAAGTAGCAGACGGTCCTTGTATGGCAGGACGATCATGTCCTTGTTCCCCCGACCTTCTCCCAGCTTATGCCACATCAGGGCGAACATGGCAGCAGGGTTGGCACGCAAGTCCTTCACCCGCGTTAGCCGGTCAATCGTAGCTGCGCCATCGAGCAGCGATCTGATGTCGATGCCCTGAAGGGCTAGCGGCAGCAAACCCGCCGCGGCCATGACCGATGTGCGTCCTCCGACCCAGTCCCACATGGGAAACCTGCCTATCCATCCCTGGCCTTTGGCAATCCCATCGAGCCGACTACCGGCTACAGTCACGGCTACTGCGTGAGAGGCGAAATCCAGGCCAACTCGCTTGTAAGCTGCCCGAACCTCAAGCATGCCGTTGTTCGGTTCCGGAGTGGTACCGGATTTGGATACGACGGTGACTAGGGTCTGGCCGAGTTTGTCATGCAGTCGGTCCAGAACTAGGTCGATGCCGTCAGGATCGGTGTTGTCCACGAAGTGCAGGCGCACTTTATCCTCTGTGCTGCCGATCGCCTGGGAGACAAACTGTGGGCCCAATGCTGAACCGCCGATCCCAATGTGCAATAGATCAGTGAAGGCTCCGTTCTGGCCGGACAGATTGCCTATGTGCACGTCGGCGGCGAATCGCTCGATTTGCTCGATGGACTGGAGAATTGCTGACGTAATCTCCGGGGTCGGCGCCAGTGCGGGAGTTCGCAACCAGTAGTGTCCTACCATACGCCGCTCGTCCTGATTGGCGATCGCTCCCTGCTCAAGTCGCTCCATAGCGGTTATCGCCTCGTTCATGGCAGCGGACATCTGTTGTAAGTATTCCTCGTCAAACCGGACTCGGCTGACATCCAGTGAGAAGCCCAAATCACGGTCCGCGATCAGATATCTGCAGTAGCGTTTCCAGAGTGTTTGGGTCGTAAGGTAAGAATTAGTTCCTGAATTCTCATCACTACTTTTTTCTTGCCCGGTTTGACCGGTCATGGGCGATGCCTTTCATGGAATCATTCAAGAGATTCCTTTTCAGATGTGGCGTCAGTCCGTTTCCATGGACCAGCCTAACCCGCAGCCCGATACCACCATCATGAGTATCGTCAAAGACGTCTGACACTGCCAGATGGAATCCCCCCCCCGATCAGATCACAGAATTCAATGACGCTGCTCTTGTTTT
>CAUZOD010000131.1:0-7878 GCA_963581115.1 Phycisphaerae bacterium
GAAACATTCGCCGTCCAGTTCAAGCACAAACGATGTGCTAAACCGATCTGCCGTTGGCGTTGGCATGTCGGCACTGAGAATATGGAGCTTGCACATATGAAATCTTCTTGGGTTACATAGCGATGTGTGCCGAGCAAGGCATAACCTGATGAACGCGGCATTATACCCGTCTGAAGCGGCACTCGTGATCGCCACGCTGGTGTCTGTATTTGACCCGCGCCAGCCTGTTGCGGCCTCGCCGTGACCGTTGCAAGCCGATCCTCGATAGGTACGACATCAAGCAACTGGGCGTCAATAAAGATGGCTCCATAGCCCATCAGGCCTTTCACGTCCCATCGCCAGCCTCTGTACCATAGCCCTCACCTTCTCATTGTCTTTGGCAAAGGCCATTTACCAATCACAATCGCCTGGTCGATCGATCCGGTCTATATGCCAGCAACCCCATACGGCCGCGTATCAATGGACCTGAAGGTATGACAACTGAACTGAAAAATACCCTATCGCTACGCACACACCGTTAACGGAGTGCGCTTCGCGTACAGGCGCCATTTATGGAAAGTGGGAATCAACTCATCGTCACTCCGGACAATCAGGTGAAAATCCGCCCTTTTGCCATCCCATCGCCCGGGCCGGATCAGGTTCTGATCAAAACGACCCGCACCCTAATCAGCACCGGCACGGAGTTAGGGAATCAAGAGCAGACCCGAACAGTCGATTATGTCCCCGGTTATTCAAACGTGGGCCGTATCGTGGCAACAGGCTCTGCTGCCAAGTCTTATTCGACCGGAGATCGCGTTCTGTCGTTGGCCCCGCACGCCAGCCATGTCATTTGCTCAACACGTCCTGAAGATTTGCGCCATGTCCCGCCGGGGATTACAGACGAAGTGGCAACGTTTGGCGTCTTAGGCAGCGTTGCGATACACGGCGTGCGCAAGGCGCACATTGAATTGTTGAGTGTACACGTGCTGATCACGGAAATGGGGCTGGTCGGCCAATTGGCCCTGCGCTTGGCCGCACAAATATGTTCGGAAAACCTCATCGCAGCCGATCTTCAAGACCGACGGCTTGAACGGGCTCGGCTCGGCGGAGCCACCCGAACCATCAATCCCACCATAAATGACTTGAACTCGCAAATAGCCTGTATGACCGCGAGGCGAGGCGTGGATATCGTGATCGAAGCTTCTGGTTATCTGGACGTATTGCCAGCGGCCATTCAGGCTTGCCGGGTTGGAGGCAGAATCGTACTGCTGGGATCGATCTGGCACCGACGGGTGTCCATAGATTTTGTGGATTCCCATCTCAAAGAACTGCTCCTAATCGGGTGCCACCAACCCAAGTGCCCAGTTGAGCCCGCGAGTACATTCCCCTAGACACAACAGTACAACCGTCAGGCGTTCCTGACCATGATCGCCGACGGCCGCCTGGACGTCCGGGATTACCCCCCAACTGTCTTTTGCAGAAACACACGAGGCTACCAAATGCTCCGGGATAGGAAGGGCGACGCGATCGGCGTAATCTTGGACTGGGCCTGATCGGCAATCTGTCCACTTTCGGCAGGATCCGTCCACTGGCCATTTCACATAGCCGGCTAGCTTCTATCATCTAAATCTACGTTTGAATGTGGCAGCTATGTTGTGGTTGGCCAGAACAACATGCATTATTCGGGAATCTCTGCCAGCCATCGATTCAGAACGGCAGCGTCTGACATCAATTGCTGCGGATTTGCGTCCCGGACGAATTCCAGCAAAGCATATCGATCCTCCTGATCGACGACCGCAAACACCCGTGGCCAGAGTTTCTCGCCTTCGCTCAGAGATGTCTGCTGATCGGATCGGTAGTAAGAAATGTGCAGGTGCGAAAGGTTTACACTTAAACGGTCAAATACTTCCAAGTTCTGAGCATCGGAGAAACCGAGAGTCTGCTGGTAGTACGTGCGAACATTGGTACGGGCCACGGCTTCAAGCAGACCGCACGTAGACTCGACCGTATCGGTCAGAGTATACTGATGCAACTCAAAGGCTACTTCTATCTGCCTCGCTGCAGCTGCTTCAGCCAGCCGTCGGATTCGCTCGATGATCCGCTTACGATCGTCATCCGACGCTTGAGCGGATCCCTGCGAACCGGCCCATACCCGGATCACCGGGGCACCAAGTTCCGCAGTCGTATCGAGCAGGCATCCAGGGTCCGCCTCGTCGATCAGTTCACAATACGAACCGTATGAACTGATGGCCAGTCCCGAATTGTTGCACTGTTTTCTAGCCTCAGCGGCTCGGCTTAGATCGCCATGAGGCACGTGCACGTCACCGCCCCACTCGATGCCGCGCAGACCTGCTTGCACGGCGAGCGATATGACCTCGCCCATAGTGTTCTGGCGAAAAGTGACGCTACAAAGACCGCTGCGAATCATCGTTGCGCTCCTAGATCCACGATGGAACCTAAACTCTAAAGAAAATCACTGCGGCGGGCTATTTCATTCCTTGCAGCACAGAATTACCCTTATCCGGAAGCCACGTGCTCCCGGATACCCGGTGCCGGCAAGTCGCTGGAACCCATCAAGTATTCGTCCACTCGTCGGGCGCAACCTCGTCCCTCAGCAATGGCCCAGACAATCAAGGACTGGCCACGGCGGCAATCGCCTGCAGCAAACACGCCCTCCACGCTCGTGGCAAACTCGCCGTAGGTGGCTTTGAAATTCGAACGCGGGTCCATCTCAAAACCCAGCGCCTTGGCGAGGTGTCGCTCCGGGCCCATAAATCCCATTGCCAACAGCACTAATTCCGCCTGGAATGTTTGATGGGTGCCTGGAACTTCGTTAAACTTCATACGGCCGTCTTCGCTTTCAGACCACTCAACGCGGACCGTCTCAATGCCCGCAACATGGCCATCGACGTCATCAAGAAACCGCTTAGAGAGAATCGCAAATTCCCGCGGATCCTGGCCGAAAACCGTTTCGACCTCTTCATGCCCATAGTCGACACGCAGGATGCGCGGCCACTGCGGCCAAGGATTGTCGGGGCCCCGCTCCATTGGAGGCTCCGGAAGCAATTCAAAATTGACCAACGACTTGCAGCCATGCCGCACCGAGGTGCCAATGCAATCCGTACCGGTATCGCCGCCACCAATAACGATCACATCCTTGCCTCTAGCACTAATCGGAGGGCGGAACCCATTGGAGTATTCGGCATCCAGCAACGCCTTGGTGTTGCCATGGAGAAACTCCATGGCAAAATGAACCCCACTAAGATCCCGACCGGGAATGGGCAGGTCACGGGGAACCGTAGCGCCAGTAGCCAAAAGCACCGCATCACTTTCTTTGCACAAATGGCCTAGATCCACAAAACGCATCTTAGGGTCCGCGGCAACACTGCCCGGTGGTGTGTCCGGATCCGCCCCCACGAAGGCATGGGTGACAAAACGTA
This sequence comes from Phycisphaerae bacterium, assembly GCA_963581115.1. GTDB lineage: Bacteria > Planctomycetota > Phycisphaerae > Phycisphaerales > Phycisphaeraceae > CAUZOD01. The sequence continues at coordinate 3,420 of CAUZOD010000131.1, forward strand.
TGCCAGAAGCCTCCATCAGATCCAAGCGCCGCTGCACCGTGCGCTTGTCCAGCTTCATGTTGGGGATACCATACATCAATAGGCCGCCGATTCGATCATGTCGTTCATAAACCGTCACAGTATGACCGGCCTTGTTCAGTTGATCTGCCGCAGCCAGCCCGGCTGGCCCCGATCCGATGATGGCCACATGTTTGCCCGTCCGAACCCGTGGAGTGACCGGTTTGACCCAGCCTTCGGAAAAACCGCGGTCAATGATTGTGTTCTCGATATTCTTGATTGTGACCGGCGGATCGGTAATACCCAGCACGCATGCGCCTTCACAAGGCGCCGGACACACGCGCCCCGTGAATTCAGGGAAGTTGTTGGTGCGATGCAAACGGTCCAACGCCTCTCGCCACCGGCCACGATAGATCAAGTCGTTCCATTCGGGAATGAGATTGTCGATCGGGCAACCGGTTTCAGATTGACAAAATGGGATTCCGCAGTCCATGCAACGCGCGCCTTGCGTCTGCAGGTGTTGCTCGGACACCGGAGCAAGAAACTCCTCGAAGGTCTTGATCCGCTGGCGCGCTCCTTTGTAGGGCACTGTCTTGCGCTGATACTCCTTAAATCCCGTTGGTTTACCCATGTTTCATGCCTCAAATCACCGCGGCCCTCACGCCGTGCTCGTCTGGGTCAGATCCTGCGCCCCTGGATCAACGTCTTCTTCCTCATCATGGGCCATGCGTTCAGAAAGCACACGCTTATAATCTATCGGCATCACCTTTACGAAGTGCTCGGCCACTTGGTGCCATGACGACAGTAGTTCCTGAGCCACCAATGACCCGGTGTGTCTCTCGTGCAGCTCGATCAAGTGCTTCAACTCGGTTTTGTCGTGCGCTTGATCGACCCGCTCCAGCTCCACGGTACCCAAATTACAATTAGACAGAAGCTTGTCGTCAGGGTCATAGACATACACAATACCGCCGCTCATGCCCGCAGCGAAATTGCGCCCGGTTGGGCCGAGCACCACCACTCGGCCCCCGGTCATGTACTCACAGCCATGATCGCCAATCCCTTCAATCACTGCCACAGCGCCAGAGTTGCGCACGCAGAAACGTTCAGCTGCACGGCCACAGAAGAAGGCCTGCCCACTCGTTGCGCCGTATAGTGCCACATTGCCGATCAGGATGTTGTCCTGTGCCGTGAATGTACTGCTGACAGGAGGATAAATGATCAGGCGGCCTCCAGATAGGCCCTTGCCCACGTAGTCGTTGGCGTCTCCTTCAAGCTCGATCGTGACGCCTCGCGCCAGCCATGCCGCCAGAGACTGGCCGGCCGAACCGCGAAGTTTGATCTTCACCGTATCATCCGGCAGACATTCCTCTCCATGGGCCTGAGCAATCTCGTGGCTGAGCATCGTCCCAAAAGTGCGGTCGGTGTTGCCGATCTCAAACTCAAGCTCGACCTTCTGCCCGTGTTCAATCGCAGGCTGAGCCAGCTTGATCACCTGATTGTCCAAAGCAAGCTCCAAACCGTGATCTTGCTCCTTCGTACAGTACACCGCCGTATCAGGGGAGGGCTTGCGGGCCATTTCGAGGATGGGAGAAAGATCTAGACTCTCCGATTTCTTCCAATGGGTAATTGCCTCGTCAACCTCAAGTAGATCGCCGCGTCCAATCAATTGGTTGACCGTGGGCACCCCAAGCTCCGCCATAATCTGGCGGGCCTCCTCCGCCACGAGAAACAGGTAATTGATCACGTGTTCGGGCTGGCCAGTGAATTTCTTCCTCAATTCAGGGTCCTGCGTCGCCACGCCGACCGGGCACGTATTCAAATGGCACTTGCGCATCATAATGCAGCCAAGGGCAACCAAAGGCATGGTTGAGAAGCCCATTTCCTCAGCGCCCAGAATTGCGGCGATAACCACATCCCGCCCCGTCTTCAGGCCGCCGTCGGTCTGCAGCACTACGCGACTTCGCAGATCATTGAGCACCAGAGTCTGATGCGTCTCTGCAATACCCAATTCCCACGGTAATCCGGCATGCTTGATGGAGGTCAAAGGGGAGGCCCCGGTACCACCGGCATCGCCAGAAATTAAGATGTGATCAGCAAAACCCTTGGCCACGCCGGCGGCAATAGTTCCTACCCCCACCTCCGAAACAAGTTTCACGCTGATCCGCGCGCTAGGATTGGCATTTTTTAAATCATAAATCAACTGCTTCAGATCTTCGATAGAGTAGATGTCGTGATGAGGCGGAGGGCTGATCAGTCCGACACCGGGAGTCGAGTAGCGAATACGTGCGATCGTATCATCCACCTTATGCCCTGGCAGCTCGCCTCCTTCGCCTGGCTTGGCGCCTTGAGATATTTTTATTTGCAATTCGTCGGCGTTGGCCAGATACCAGATAGTGACGCCGAAACGGCCCGAAGCAACCTGCTTGATCGCAGATCGCTTGGAGTCGCCGTTGGCAAGCAAATGGAACCTCGCGGGATCTTCGCCGCCTTCACCTGTATTTGACTTGCCCCCCATTCGATTCATGGCAATCGCAAGTGTCTCATGGGCTTCGGCACTAATGGAGCCAAAGCTCATGGCTCCAGTCACGAATCGCTTCACGATCTTTTTTGCAGGCTCAACTGCATCAATCGGAATCGCTGGGGCCGCACGGCTGAGCCGCAGTAGCCCCCGAAGCGTCGCACGAGCTTTGGACTCGTTGTTGACAATGCGGGCGTACTGCTCGTATACGGCACGGCTGTTGGTGCGCGCCGCAACTTGAAGATTTGCGATCATCTTTGGGTTGACTGTGTGCACTTCGCCCTCAGCCCGCCAGTGGAATTGCCCATCGTTTGGCAGCATCGGCAGACGGACCTGATCACGCGCCGGGTAGCCAATGCAATGCCTTCTCAGCGACTCGTCCGCCAGAACGTCGAATGACACCCCTTTAATCCGGCTGGAGGTGCCCACGAAACAGCGATCCACGAGTTCCGGGCCGAGGCCCACCGCTTCAAAGATCTGTGCGCCCTTGTACGACTGAAGCGTTGAGATCCCCATTTTCGCCATTACCTTGAGCATCCCTTTGGCAACGGCTTTGCGATACGCGGCCACGATCTTGTCATCCCCATCAACAGAGGGATCGGTCAGCCCATCGCGTCGCGCCTGCCACAAAGCCTCAAACGCACAATATGGATTAATCGCATCCGCCCCATAGCCCGCCAACAGGCAGTGATGATGCACCTCGCGGGCTTCGCCAGTTTCTACCATAAGGCCGATTTTGGTGCGCTCTGCGCGTCGAATCAGATGATGATGCACCGCGCCTGTAGCGACCAACGCGCTAATCGGCACGCGATCCTTGCCAGTCGCCCGGTCGCTGAGCACCAGCAGGCTGTCGCCAGCCGCAATGGCATCTGAAACCTCTTCGCAGATCTGGTCTAGCGCATCGACCACCGCCACACCACGCCGCATTTCAACCTCGGTCCGATCACACGTAATATCAATTGTTCGGGTCCGCCAGCCCGGTTGGTCCATATGCTGAATCGCAGCCAACTCTTCGTTACTCAGGATTGGATGCGGCACCAGCAGCCGATGACATTGGCTCTCCGTGGTCTCAAGCAGATCTCCCTCGGGACCCACGTAACATGCCAACGACATGATGATTTCTTCGCGAATTGAATCGATGGCAGGGTTGGTTACCTGTGCAAAAAGCTGCTTGAAATAGTCGTAGACCAAGCGTGGCCGGTCGGACAGACAGGCCAGTGCAGCATCGTTACCCATGGAGCCAACAGGGTCCTTCTTGGCCCGGACCATGGGCAGGAGCATGAACTGGAGGGTCTCAGTTGTGAATCCAAATACTTGTAATCGTGCCAGTAGGGTATCAGGGTCGAATCTTGGAACAGAAGTCATAGGAACTGCTAGCTGTGATAGCTCCAGGCGCTGGTTCCGCAACCATGGCCCATATGGCCGACGGCAAACGATTTCTCGCTTTAACTCACGATCATCGATAATGCGCCCTTCTTCAAAATCAACTAGGAACATCCGCCCTGGCTGCAGTCGGCCTTTTTCTAGGACTAGCTGCGGGTCCACCGGTAACACGCCCACCTCACTAGCCATAATCACCCGGTCATCGCTCGTGACGTAATAGCGGCTTGGGCGCAAACCGTTTCGATCAAGCACCGCGCCAATGTACTTGCCGTCCGTAAAGACAATCGATGCCGGCCCGTCCCACGGCTCCATGAGACTCGCGTGATACTCGTAAAACGCGCGCTTATCCTGTGACATCGCCTCATGGTTCTCCCATGCTTCCGGGATCATCATCATGATTGCTTCCTGAAGCGATCGCCCGGTCATCAGGAGCATCTCCAGCACATTATCGAAGGTGCCAGAATCCGAGCAATCAGGCTCCGCGACAGGATAAATCTTGCTGAGCTGATCACCGAAGACCGACCCGCTGCCGTGACCCATAACGCCTTGGCGCGCCTGCAT
>CAUZOD010000132.1:0-7833 GCA_963581115.1 Phycisphaerae bacterium
CGGGTACTCGCGGAGCGACTGCGCCGCAAGCTGACTATTCGCCGCATTCTCGGCGATGAGGGACAGTTTTCCGTACCCGTCTACGCCTGGAGATTGGGCGATGTGCTCCTGGTTGGGTCGATGTGCGAGGCGTACTCATGTCTTCAGCAGGACTTGCGCCAGCGATTTCCTGATCACGCAGTGGTGTGCATGAACCTGATCAACGGGTCCATCGGCTACCTGCCACCATCTCGGATGTATGCTCGTAACCTCTACCAGGCATCCCAGACACCGTTTGTCTGCGGGTGCTTGGAAGCGATGCGCGATGCTATGGAGCGACAGATCATTTCGCTGCTCAGTGCATAATCGGTGTTCAAATTGGTTTTAGGATCCGGTGTGTGAGATAATTTTTTGTTGGGATGTGGTGCCACCGATGGAGAAACTCGGTATTTTCTGGCGGTTCGATGGAGGATTTTATGCGAGTTCTGATTGTCGGTGGCGCTGGTCGCGTGGGCAGTATCGTGCTCCCAATCTTAATGGCCGAGCACGATTGCTTTTGCTTCGACTTGGTACACATCAAAGGAATGGGTGATCGCAGTGTTGTCGGTGATGTCAATGATCCCAAGGCCGTGCGTCAAGCGGCGGCCGGTGCTGAATCGATTGTCTATTTGCCAATGGGTGGCATACAGATGGATTCAGATGACTACATGGATGAAGTGCATGTTCGATGCGTTGTCAGTGATGCCTTCGACGTCCATGTGCAGGGGTTCTACCGTTTTTTGTGGGAGGGCTTGGCTGCTGGCATCAAGCATTTTGTCTATGCGAGTACATTAAGTGTTTACTGGAGCTTGTATCGCGGCACGATTGACGAATCGGTGATGCCCAATGCTTGGGATACCTATGGGGTAACGAAGCGCCTTGGGGAGCAACTGTGTGCCATGGCGTCCCAGCAGTGTCCGGAAGCAACGATCATTGCTCTTCGCTTGATTCATCCGAAGACAGCACAGGAAATGAAGGACGGAGATCAACTCAAGCGTAGTCGGGCATACTTGGGTCCGAAAGATACGGCCCAGCTCTTTCTGGCCACCTTGTCGTGTCACCGACCGGGTGTTCACATTGTGCAAACGAGCAGCAACCGAGATGGCTCGCTGCTTTCCAATGCCCGGGCGACCGAATTACTGGGATGGCGGCCGAGTGGCAATTAGTTTTGGGAGTAAGGTGGCAGGAGGCTGCCAGTGGATGAGTTTGGAGGGATCTTATGAGATGTTCCAACTGAAGAGTGCTGTTTCGAGTACAAGTTTGGATGCTTTACTTCCTCAAAATGTACAAGATAAAAAACCGTTCTAGATGGACAGGATTAATTAGCCTGCATCCTCTATCGGCCAACAGTAGGTCGGTAAAAGGACGCTCATCCAAGAGGCATTCGTTCAAGTATTGTTCTGGTGGAATGGTGTTGCCTGTTGATCGGAATACAACAGAGAATCGGATCACGGGAAAAATTGACGTCTTTGCCGTTGTCGAAGCGAATCGGGACTTCCCACGGTACGGTTCACCCACCATTGTGGAACTGCAGGATGGCAGACTGCTGTTGGCCTGGATGGAATCCGTGGGCGGACCGTTGCTTGGCAACGATCATGTTCCCTGTAATATCGCGGCCATGGTGTCCTGCGATGGTGGTTATATCTGAGCGGATCGTCGCATTCTGGTGGAGAACCACCCTGGCGACACTAACATTCACTTTCCGTGTTTTATACGCCTGCCCGATGGCAAGATCCTGTTCTATTATCTGATACGGCACTCGTTGGAACCAGGAGTGCCTGCAGAATCTTCGGGTCTTGTCTGCTTCAGCAACGACGAGGGCCAAACGTTTTCAGAGCCGATCCGACACGAAGCCCTGTCAGCGAAGGGGGGCAACGGAAACGTGATGGTGAAACTGTCTTCGGGCCGACTCATCCTGCCCGCTCAGCAATACCAGCACGGGATCTGGGGCGGTCCCTTGGACCACCAGATCTCGGGTTGTTACTACAGTGACGATCAAGGGTTGTCCTGGTCTGCATCGGATACCTGGTTCGATCTGCCCTTGCGCGGCACCATGGAGCCACACATAGTTGAATTGAAAGATGGGCGTCTGTTGTCCTACATGCGTACCCAGCTCGGCGCACTATTCCAGACCGAATCTCTCGATGGTGGCGCGACCTGGTCTAAGCCGCAGACGACCGGTATTCGGGCACCAGAGTCCAAGCCATGCTTGGTCAAAATCGCACAACGTGATGACTTGCTGCTCATTTGGAATCACAGCCTCTTTGATCCGCAGTTCGATCATTCGGGATTGCGCACACCGCTGACCGTGGCGATTTCCCGTGATGAAGGCCACACCTGGGAGAATCTTAAGAATATCGAAACCGATCCACGGTTCGAGTTCACGAATCCAGCCTGCCATTTCACCAGTCAGGGGAAGGCCATCATCATGTACGAGGCATCGAAGATGGATGATCCGAATCCGCCTGGGCGTCTGGGACGCAGTCAGATGCATATGAAAGCGGCGGTGATGGACATTGGTTGGTTCTACGAGTAAGCAGGTGCTCTAGCGACTTTTGTTTTGCCACCATCGAAGCTCATTGGTGATGGCGTTGCTGTTGGCGCCATCGTCGGCGGTTGCGGCGAGGTCAGGCCGCCCGTTGCCGGTGAGATCGGCAGCGATCACCTGGCCGGCACTGTCCCAGGATTCCTTCAAAATATGCGGGGTCCACGCATGGCGGGGATCACTGTTGTTTTCATACCAGACGACCTTGCCATGGCCTTTTTCCCAAGCAGTTGCAACGACATCAAGATCCCCATCTGCGTCTAGGTCTACGGCGAAGGCCTCGTGGGCCCCGGGCAGTGTGGCAATACGATGCCTTTGCCAGCTTTGGCCTTGTCCGGGACTTCCGGTGTCCTCATACCAGACCACCGCATGTCGGTTAATCTGGTCGACCAGGGCTCGGCGCATCCCAAAGGCCATGACCACATCAAGATCACCGTCGTTGTCCATATCCACGGGGTGCCCGTGGATGGCGCCACGAATCCGACCTTCGATGATGTGCGTCTTCCAAGGTTTCAATGCTGGGCGGCCCGGATTTTCATACCAGACCAGGTGCGATTGCAGTCCCGTGCTGTTATCAGGCTGAGCGGCGGCCGAGGCCAGCAGGTCTACATCACCATCTCGATCAAAGTCGCCAGCCCGTATCGTGCGAGCTTCGGGCATGGCATGATCGATGGTATGGCGGGGCCAGGGTTGTGCCCAACCATTGGCTCCGGGGTTCTCGTACCAATTGACCTGTCCGCTTGAGTAACCGGAAGAGGCTGCATCCAAGTCACCATCACCGTCAAGATCAACCAGTACGACGTCATAGGCACGCGGACAGTCGGTGGTCAAGACATGATCTTGCCATGGCCCGGCGGCCGGATCAGGATTGTTGGCAAACCAGAGCAGGCGACCATCACGATTGTCCACCACCAAGACATCGGGCCGACCGTCAGCATTGATATCACCGATGGCATGGCGCTCAAACCAACCACTGTGGTTCTGGCCAATGACGAACTGGTGGAATTCGCCCTTGCCTTCATTGCGGTACCAGAACAGGCAAGAATTTTCTCCACCAGCACGAATATCGCTGCTGGTCAGGTCCAGGTCACCATCGCCATCCAGATCGACTGCCGCAAGTCCGTAAGCATACTCATATTCGTGATCAATCAAATGTTCACTGAAGCGGATGTTCGAGTGGTTGCAGGCGGTCAGCACCAGGACGACGATCGTCACAAAGTAGATTGGGTATAAAGAATTTCTGTTCATGGGATCATTGGCTCTTGTTGGCGGAAACTTGTCAGCATGCCGGTTCGTTTTGGATACGGTTTAGAGAGCAGCACAATTCCCAGTAGCTTGAGGGATTATACCGCGGACTGGGTTGTGTTTTTGCTCATGGCGAGGCGCTCCGGAACACACGAACGAACTGTCGTGAATATTGCGACCAGGCATAGGGCACTGGGCAGAAGTAATCCAAGGATAAAGCCTCCGAATCGCTGCCAACTTGTGGGCAGGTTCTGTTCCACAAACCATCCGGTGTGAGTGTAATAAGATTCATCGAAGCGAGGGCCGATCGCAACTCGTGTCCATTGCGGCAGCGGTACTTCCCGATAGCCTTTTTTCTGCAGGCAACTGGCGAGCCGATCCCCGATATCAGCATCCGTGCCGGATTTGCTCAAGCACTGTATGAGACTTACAGCGCGTATGGTGGGGGTGTCAGCCTGTAAGTTATCAATCTGGCGTTGAATGCAGTGGCTTAAGACACCATCGGGAGCCGGTTTGCCGTGAAGCTGGTGATAGCAGTCAAGCCAAGCGGCATTATATTGAATGAGTCTTCTTCGCTCGGCGTCCCAGTGGGCGGCATTGCCGGCGGGATCCAGCACCTGCCGGAAAGTGATCAGGACCCGCTGTTCGAATTCAGGGGCCTGGTCCACGGCGTATTCGAATGTTCTCCACTCACAGAAGTGACCGTGCAATAACATCGCGGCGCTGATACATGCGATGGCAGAAAGCAAGCGGGCAAGCACGGCCATGGCCAAGACCCTAACGTGGTTGAGGCCGAAGGGTCACCACAGATCTCAGGCAGGCAGATGCAGTGTGCGGAGAATTTTGGTCCCAGCCATGTTGCTGTCGATTTGGTTTTGGCCACGGGTGTTCGGTTCAACATCTCCATATATTAAATTCATTGTCAATTGTCACACCGCGTCGGTCTGATCACGATCATTCCCGATATCCGACTCTGATTTTCAATCGCTTCTAATCCTTAGTTAGTCCTGCGCATTCTTGATATTTTGAAAATTGAAAGCTGATGAATATGCGCGAACAGATAACCCGCCGCAATTTTATATCCATCGCTGCTACCGCCGTGGCCTTGGCACATATCGGTCCGGGGTGCCGGTCGATCGGAGCCCGACGTGTTGAATCTTCATCTTCGGTGGGCCTCGATATCACTACGGTGGCGGAGGCATCTAAAGACTTTCCGCGGCACGATGCCGCCACGGTCATTGAGCTGGTTAATGGCAGTCTTGTGATCGCTTGGATGGAATACGCTGGCAGTGATCTGATTGGCCATGATCATGCTCCTTGCAACATTGCGTCGATGATTTCGTGCGATGGCGGATATACCTGGTCAGACCGGCGCATCCTGGTCGAGAATCATCCCGATGACGCCAACATTCACTTCCCCTGGTTGCTGCGATTGGCCGACGGGCAGATCCTCTTTTATTACCTGATCCCCCATTACCTAAGGCCCCGGGAAGTGGCCCGGTCATCGGGGATCCTGTGCCGGAGCACGGATGAATGCAGGACATTCTCAACTCCTGTTCGGCACGAAGCCCTCTCGAGGCTGGGAGGTAATGGTAGGATTCTGAGCCGCTTGTCCTCAGGGCGGCTGATTCTCCCTTCACAGCGTTATCAACATGGCATCTGGGTTGGGCCACGGGACCACCAGATCGTTGGCTGCTGTTACAGCGATGACCAGGGGAACAACTGGCAGAGGAGTCCAATTGGGTTGATCTGCCACAACGAGGGGCCATGGAGCCGTACGTCGTGGAGTTGCGCGACGGTTGCCTGTTGATGTACATGCGGACTCAACTGGGGGCCATCTTTCAATCCCAGTCCACCGATCAGGTGGTTACGTGGTCCAAGCCGCAGACGACCGGTTTACGGGCACCGGAATCAATGCCCTGTCTGACCAGGATTCCACGGACCGGGGACCTGCTTTTGGTCTGGAATCACAGCGACTACGATCCCCAATTCGATCACTTTGGAAAGCGTATGCCACTGACGGTTGGCATCTCCCGGGACGATGGGCACAGTTGGCAAAATATCCGTGATATCGAAACCGATCCCGAATTCGAATTTACCAATCCCTCCTGTTACTTCACCAGCCAGAACAAGGCCATTATTACCTACGTGGCTTCCAAGATGCGCCAGTCGACTGGTCGGGGAGGACTGGGGCGCAGCCGCATGTCACTGAAGGCTGCGATTGCGGACTTGCAGTGGTTCTACAGCAGTGGATGATCAAGCCCCGGGGATGGTTCATTGTCCGATCTTGTCTTGCGGGTGCTGGGTTTCAGGGCTCGGGTTCTTGGAGTGCTGAAGCCTGCCGCTGGCTTTCGTTTTTCCTACCAACTATATGTGTCCTTGGGCAGCCATCCACGCGATGCTGTCGGCCAGACCCACCTCTAGTGGCGTCGTAGGACGCCAGTTCATGTCCCGTTCAGCCTTGGTGATATCGCAGCACATGTGCTCGCACGCGAACAGAAGTCCGCGCCGGTCCACGTATTTGCCAAAGCGGTCAAGGATCTGTTGGGGGCTGGTGAATTCGAACTTCGGCTCAACGCCCATGATCCGGGCAATCAAGCTGAGGTAATCCCGCATCGTCAATGCCCCATGGCCGCCAATGTTGTAGCACTGGCCGATTGTGCGGGGTGACTCAAGGGCATCGCCGAAGGCGCGGGCCAGGTCGGCAACATAGCCCGGATGCAGCAGGGCAAGGCCTTCATGGGCCAGCGGGATGGTTTCGCGGTCTCGCAACATTCGGAAGAATTTCGGATTCCGGCCACCCCAGCCGTCCAGAAGCACCATGCCGGGCCCATAGATGTAGCTCTTGCGCAACGATGTGCCGGGGAAAGATTGTTCCAAGTGGGCGCGCATCAGAACCTGATCTTGGCGCAACTTGTGGCTGAAACTGAATTCGGCATCGTGACAGGCCAGTGGATCGGTTTCCCGGGCTGGGATTCGCGCACAGGGCGTGTACACACCGATGGAGCCGGTGTGGATGAAATGAGCAACCTTCCCCACCAAGCGATCGATGATGAATTCGAGATCGACGTCATCCAGCAGTGTGTCCATGACCGCATCCCAGCGTTCGTGCGCTAGGACATGGCCCAAGGCGTCGCGATCGTTCTTGTCACAGGTGATCGCCCTTGTTGCGCTGGGATGATCCGGAAGTTTTCCACGATTCAGCACGGTTACTTCGTGCCCCCGTGCTGCGAGGTCGGTTACTGCGGCGCGGCCAATGAATCGTGTTCCTCCAAGCATTAGTATTTTCATTGCATGTTCCCGAACTATGATCAACATGGAGTCGTTACATCATGTCGCCCTAGGTTAATGGTGTGATAAATCTGGTTCAAGTGGGGCTCCTGGTCTGTACTTCCAGGAGGATTGAACTCCAGAACAGTTCGCTGGAGAATGCATTCTTTCTCAAATTCAGGCCCGCAGCATTCGACGCCGTACGGTACCGAGGTAAGCAAACGAATCCGGCCTTCAAGGCGTCATTGATGCAGGAGTTGCATAGCCAGTAGTCATGTGCCATGGTCTTCTGGCGATAATCAACACCGTTGGTGGCATGCCAATGAGTCGGCCGTATCTAGGGGCAAGGTTCTGTGCATTACCTGTCTAATGCAGCCCAAATGTCAAATCATCCAGAAATATTCTGGCGCGAAGCCGATGCAACTGATTCACTGATAGAACCTGTGATATTGACCACACGTGGAGGTTTGAATAAGCCCGTAACAAAAAATTTTCCGCGATGGACATTTATATTCCAGTTCATGTCCCATTCTAAAAAAGAAGCCGCATGCCTACCGTCAGGGTAAACTCGGTTTCGGGCCGATAATCCAATTTCTGAAATATGGGCAACTGTACAGAGGCCTCCATCGCCCAGCCGTGGGCCTCGTACATGATTCCTGGAGCAAGGAATAACTCCGTATCGCCGTTGGTCTCGTAGAGGTCATTTACCTCCAGCATGGCATACCAGGCACCCGCCTCCTCATCCGTGAAATGTT
>CAUZOD010000133.1:0-7830 GCA_963581115.1 Phycisphaerae bacterium
TTGACGATGGGGTCGTGTTATCCGATCAGCAGAAGCAATCGCTGGACCACTTGATCTTTAAGAACTGTTGCGACTTCCTTACCAATCAGGCGGATCAGGCCTGGATGATTGCGTTCTCACCGCCTTATGACGAGATTCCGCTGATGAACCGCCACGGAATTGCCAAATGGATGGCCGAATTGATGATGGCGCAGTTCTTACACGATTACTTTGATCTTGAGGGGGACTTTGGGCGGGTGATCGAATTTCGGCGCGACGAAAAAATGCGGTTCATGAGCCACATGGTGACCGAGCGATGGAGTTCATCCATCCCGGGAATCAGTTGGGCGGACCCATCACACGATGAAGAGATTGTGGCATCGCTGCTGCGGTTTGCTCTCGATCATGAGTTGTATGAGTTTTTCACAAACGGGAACGCTTGGCGATCGCTGGGATTGGAGAAGCTGGATCATCGTACTGGCCTGAACACCTACCCCGCCGGGCACATCGACCATGAACTCGTCATGGGAATCTTGGCGAATTACCACCAGGATGGTCGCTATGTTTCTCTGCGCGATGACGTACCCCTGATGCCACATCCTGGGAGTCCCTTTCAGGGGCGCTATATAAACGGGGTGCGGCGTTATACACCAGGGCCCGAACTGGCCCGAGAGAATACGGATGCCTGGACAGGTGTGGTGGTGCCGCCCCTGATGCCCCACGACCAAGAGATCCTGCCTGATTTGAAGATTCCCGGTCATCAGCCTTCGACCTTTCCACCGGACAAGGCGCTGCGGCTAGCGGTATTCCGCAGCGGATTCAAGGATCACGATGATTACCTGGCCATCAATGGCATGGCGGGGATGTATCCGCCCGGCGCTATTTTGAATCTCACGTCGAGAGGAACCTATTGGCTGGGTACGGGTGTGAGTACTTTGGCGCAGCCGACTTCGGATCGTTATTTCGATCAAAATGCAGTGAGCGTACTGCGCACAGATCGGTGGATGGATCAGTCGCGACCGTATGCCGTGGTGGCTCAGCGCCACTGGTGGGCGAATCTGCAAGCCAGTGGCGCGGTGGCTCTAAGCCTGGATCCGTTTGTGGATACGCGTTGGCAGCGCCAGGTCATTTGGTTGCAGCCGGGCCTGTTTCTGGTTCATGACCAGGTGACGGCAAAGAAGGAAGGATACTTTGAGGTGTCCGTCAATTGGCGACCCAAAGGGAAGCCCGACCCATGGGATGGCCGAGCATGGGTCAGTCGCACGACAAACAGTTCCCTGCGCCTAACACCTGTGAGTCCTGAGTTTTTCGTTCGACATGATGGCGAAGCGGGCATTCTGCGCCAAGAGAAAAAAATCAAACTAGCCGAGAACGAGTCGGTGTCGGCCATGAGTCTGCTACAAGCGGGAGGCAGGAGTCACGAGCCTGTGTATGAACCAAGGCCCATAAGTGACAATGACTTGTTGCTTACAGCAAAGGACGCGTCGCCAATCCGTGTAATCTTTGGTCCGGTGGACTTCCCCGACCTGGTTTCGGATGCAGGCGCACTGGTCCTGCGAGAGAATTGCCTGGAAGTGATGTCCGCAATGCGGCTGGAGATGAACGGCTCTTGCGTTCTCGAAGCCGACACGCCGGTCAGCCTTTCACTCAAATTAAATGCGAATCACGCTCTGGTGCACATTGGTTCGGGGCACAGCGCTGACGTTAGGCTTTACGAACAACGGGTCAAGCTTGACGATGGTCTACACCAAGTCGACTTGGAGGCCCAGGCTCCTGTTGGGCCACCGGCAACAGGCGATTTCGGCTCGGCGGGAGCGGCGCCTTTCCGAAAAAAAAATCACAAGCTCTCAGCATTGTCGTCAATGCTTGCAGTGCCCCAGCAGAACGCCCAGCGTGGGGCGGCATCATTGACGGCCTTGGGCGATGACGTCGCGCCGACGGTCGAAGATGCACAGTGGACAAAGACATGGACGTATAAGGGATTGCAACGGCCGGCGCGTATTCAATCATTTGAAAAGGTACGGGAGGAGATAATCGACTTTGGACGTGAAATCCAACTCGCCGAGATCCGTGCCGCCGCTGGTCCTTTTCGAAAATCAAAAACACTACCGGAGATCTGGATTGCCATCGACGCGCCGGATACACCGGGTTTACCCAAAAATGGTCAGTGGAAATGCCTTGAGGTAAAACCACAGTGGAAGCCCACGGTGGAGACTGGTGGGTATGGGGATTCAATTTCCGTGCAGCAGGGCTATCAGGTGATGTATCCCGGCGGGGTCCGTGTGCGGTACGTTCGGGCCAAAGATGCAGGCGAACTGGTTTATTTTGAAGCAGCGCGACAGCAATCGCGACAACCGCTTCGATTGGAAGTGGATGATTTGGATGCCGACGGCGTGGCCGAGGTGATCGTGGGTCCGGATATCTGGCCACTGTTTCTTCGCGATTATCAGGAGCAAGACGACGCCCTGGCCGTGCTACGTCCCGATGGCACCGAGGTTTTTCAATATGAAGAACCCATCAACATCCAAACGATGACGCTACTGGACGATCGCGGAACAGGTAAAAAAAACATCTTTGTGCTAACCATCGACGCCCAACTCAAGGTGTTTTCTCCCAATGGCCAACTGACGCGCCAGATGGATCTGTCTAGGATGCACCGAAAGTTTAACGAAGCATTTGGTCGGCCGAACTCACGTCATCCTGCGGGCGGGTTTGTCATGCCTTATGCGGTGGGGCTGTGGCGGCGCAATGATCAGGGCGTGGCGAAGCTTGTTGTTTCGCGGTATTGCTCATTCAGCTTTTTGGATCAGCAAGATCAATTCGAAGGCGTACTGTGGGCTAGCGGATACGTTCCGCCATCGCTGCTCCCAGAGGGAATTGACTTTGATCAGGACGGTGTTGATGAACAATTGTGTCTGGCCAATGGCGTCGTGTATCGACTCCAGGGGACGAATGAGCCAGTGGTGTTGGATCCGGAGGATCCGGAGGGTTCTCGATACTATCCACAGGTCTATGCCTGGGAGCAGCTGTTCGAGCCGGCCGTATCCAAGGCGCTCGACGGCGCCCGGATTCACGTTTTTGAGGCGCTGCCTTTTGACGGTGGCATCCGCTATGTGTTGGTGGTGCGTGATGGTTACCTGGGCATCTACGATGGCCGTGAGCACAGGTGGGTTTTCGAATGGGTGCCTCTCGTACAATGTTCCTCGGCTGCGGTGGTCAAGGCGGACGACAACCATTTGAGCGTAGTGGCTGTGACGGCGGATGGACTTTTATGGCAACTGCATTGGCAGGATTGCCTGGATAAATTGGCGGGGTTCGAATCCCAGCGGCTGCCGGACCACATCGCTCGCGTGCGCGCAGCTGAACCGGTCGGCAAAGCATTGCTCGCCGGCGAGACTGGACTCTATATTCTGCGCGTAAACAATCAGCTCGAGCGGATTGCAGCAGGACCGTTTCACGATGCCCGCAACTTGCCGGCCAAAGACGGCCATGCGGCGAGCATAGTGGCGGTGGCAGCCGATGGGCACATCATTCGGCTTGACGCTCCGCGGAACCAATGAAGAAGGTCTGCAGTTCGTGTGTCTTAACTAATATAAAGGTCAGCGTTTAACGAAGGACAAACAACTCATGCAAGTCCATACGATTTCAACTTGGAATGATTGGGCCCAGGCCTGTGGAGCAACAGGGCCGATGGCAGTGGAACGGATCTTCGATTACCTGGCAATTGCCCGCATCAAGCGTGTCTATTGGCGATGTTTCGAAGGGGGCTTGGCAATTTACCCAAGTAAAATTGCCCAATTGTTTGATGGAAATCTATTGGGTAATGTTTCAACCCTGGGCGATGCGAGTCGGCGGATGGCCACGCTGGGTGACGGGGGCGGGATGGTGAGTCGGCACTTCATGAAGTGGGCAAAAATCGAGGAATTCGACCCACTGGCTTGTGCCGTGCAAGTGGGCCGCGATCGGGGCATCGAAGTTTGTGCCTGGTTCACAATTTACGAGGATGATCACGGCGGTGATTTCGCAAGTACATTTCTGCATGATCATCCAGAAATTCAGAATATGGACCGCGATGGGCGGCAATACCCTGGAACCGTTGACTTCTTCTATCCACACGTCCTTGACTATAAGTTGGCTATCGTGGATGAACTGCTTGAGCGTAATGTTGACGGCATTCTCTTGGATATGGCTCGCCATAACGCGACACCCAGTGGAGATGAAAATGGGGTTCATCGTTTTGGATACAACCCTGAGATCCGAGCAGCGTTTCGTGATCAGGATGGACGCGATCCACTTGAGATTGCACCGGATGACCCGCAATGGCTGAAGTTCAAGTCTGACTATCAAAGCAAATTGTTTCGTGAGATTCGCCGGCGGGTGGGGGATCATCTCAGATTGGATTTGATGGTACCGATGCCTTTCGATCTTTATCGCTGGTTGTGCCTCGACTTGCCCACGCTCAGCCAGGAGGGACAGATTGATCTGGTGATGCCTTTCAGCGTGCAATATACGGTTGACCCGTCGGATATTCGCAGTGATTATGAATCGCTACACGCTCAGGTCTGCCAGGGGAAGGCCCAGGCTGCGGCCGCAGCGCCAGCGTATTGGGAACTGATCGACGCCGAGCAACTTGAACAAGCGGTCGCAGCGGCTGAGGAAGCTGGTGCCGATCAGTTCTTGCTCTACGAGGCGGACAAACTGGCCTTAAATCGTCGGCTGACTGCCGTGCGCGCAATCAATGTCGGGGTGCCACGTCGACGTCGTTCGATCGAGGTGCCACAACTATTTCGGCCCCCCACAGATGAAGACTGGAGCGATGTCGAATTGCACAGTGGCCGTTTTTTTGCGCACCGCGGAACAGATGCGTTGTATGTGTCAGAACCGACGGATTTCAGCGTGATCGCAGGTCCCGAGGCATTGCATCTGCGGCTCGTGGCGCATGGAGCGCAGGCTGAGAGTGATCCGGATTTTGTACGTGAGAAAAAAGTCTTTATCGATGCGTTGGGGGCAAGATTATATTGGCTGAAGGCGGATCAAGTACATCTGTTCTTGGATCCGGGACCGAGCCGTCGGCGATACATTCATTTTGTCTTGGGCCGAAACGGCAAGATGCTTCAGGAAACGCGAGAAGACAATCGGTGGAGAGGCTCCTGGCAGGGGCAATCCCTGCAGGTTTCCCCGGAGTGCTGGGAAGCCTATATTACCGTGCCGTTTGATACACTGGGTCGGCGTCCAGAAGCGGGTGAGCGATGGGGTTTTAATCTTGCACGAGAACAGGCGGCAACTCGCGAGGCCGGTCTCTGGTTCGTAACTACCGCGGCTCAGGTTGAGGCCGAAGAATGGGGTGATTTGACATTTCAGGGTTGAAAATTTGATTGACTTGGCAAATTGGTATCTCCTTGCGGTAAAACACTACGGGCGAAATGAACTGTGATGATTGATATTTCATGGGACCGAGTAAATAGAAAGGATCCGGTCATTCATATCGAACGGATTGCAGCGACTTTGACTGTGCGAATTGTCCTTTTATTGTTCTTGCTGCCGCTACTGGTTATGGGATGGTGCCTGCCGAAAAAAATTCAGGCAGGAGTCGACTTTGTCAAGACGGGTGAGAATCTGCTGCGTAATGGTGATTTGAGCACCTTGTCGGAAGACGGATTTCCACGTGGATGGTCGGCCTCGGGGGCGCTGACGGCAAAGCCAGACCGGCAGGGACAAGGGGCTGCCGCGCAGAGCCTGCGATTGAAAGTGCCTGGTGAACGTCGGGCCAGTTTGGTACAGGAAGTGGAGGTTCGTTCGAAGCAGGAATATCTATTTAGCGTCTGGGTGAAATCAGACGGGCGCGTGGTGGCTCGGGCAGGCCAATTGTCAATGTCGTACAACGATCAGGGCAACTGGCAGCAACTGGTGGGGTTGGTGCGGATCGGGAAAGAGGATCGGGTCCGCCTGTCGTTGGAACTGTCGGGTTTGGATGGCGCCCCTTTCGACGGTTGGTTGCAGTCCGCTTCGTTGCGTGCAGTGGCGCGTCCGGCCGAGGCGGTGTATCGCTCGCGGCACGGCAAGACGGTTCTAGTTGCACAGGGACAATCCAGTGTGACGATCATCTATCCTTCTTCAGTAGCTGCTGGCAAGGTGCTTGCAGATCAGATTCAGACGGTGATCACCCGTCATAGTGGCGTTGAGATACGGGTGGTCAGTGATGTGGAGGCGACAGAGACGGACACGCCTGTACTCAAGGAAGTTTACCGACAGTCACACCTGATTTTACTGGGACGATTGGGAACCAATCGAGCGATGTGGGTTGGCTATAACCGATTCCTTTGTGCCGCTGATGGATATTATCCGGGCTCAGAGGGTTATGTTGTGCGCACCGCAGCCAACGTGCTGCGCAACGGCAAGAACCATTTAATCATTGGTAGTAGCAGTGATGACGGACTGAAGCAGGCCGTGTCTCGCTTCATCATGCATCTCAACTCGGCGGCCATCACTGAAAAAGGTTCGTTAACTCTCCCCTGGCTTCTTGACGTGAAACTTAGCGGACCGTGCCTTGAAGCATTGCAAGATCAGGACAATCGCTGGCGCGAGGATCCGCACCATCCTCTACTGCCACGAGTCGAAGCAGGCTATGGCACCATACGGCGATGGTACGAGAATGCCATGGGCTATTACTGGACTGGCTGGGAGAGCTATCGACAGCGAGCAGTTGACTATCTTGAACCCGTACTCACAGATCGGGCGTCCACCCATCACTACCTCGTCGAGTTTCTTGTACGGTGCTATGACATGCTCGACGACAGTGATCTGTTCACCGACTCCCAGCGCCGGGAGATGGATCACCTGATTCTGACAAATTTTCTGGGCTTTCTATCGGGACCTGATCTGCGTTGGATGACTACTTTTTCTCCACCGTATGAACACATCGTTTTGAATAATCGGCATCAGGTCGCCCCGTGGATGTCCGATCGCATCATGGCCGAGTTCCTTGAGGACTACTGTGATCTGGGCGATGAGCTGGCCAAACTGGTGAGGTTCCGCCGTGAGGAGAAGCAGCGGGTTATGGCCCATCTGATCGGTCATCGGTGGGAAGTCAGTCTGCCGCCACCGACCCCTTCTGCAGTCGAAGAGATTCTCGCATCAATGTTCCGTTTCGCGTTGCACCATGAGCAGTATCAGTTTTTTGAACAAGGCCACGCCCGTCGGGCATTGCAGTTGGCGAAGATCAATCATGTCACC
The DNA here is from genome assembly GCA_963581115.1 of Phycisphaerae bacterium. Lineage (GTDB taxonomy): Bacteria > Planctomycetota > Phycisphaerae > Phycisphaerales > Phycisphaeraceae > CAUZOD01. The sequence goes on from CAUZOD010000133.1 coordinate 7,213, forward strand.
GGTCAATTTGTCAAGCCAGTGGGTCGACTGGACCATCACCTGGTCCTAGGCATGCTGGCGCACTACTACCAGGATGGGCGGTATCGCTGGCTGCTGGAAAACTTGGATCTGGTGCTGCATCCAACGGGATCATTTCAGGGTCGTTATGTCGCAGGTGTGCGGCGCTATATGCCCGGGCCAGAATTGAACCTGCAATCACTTGAGGGCTGGGGGGGTGTCAGGGTGCCTCCGATGACTCAGCACAATCAGGATCGCCTGTCTGGTTTGCATGGCAGGCTGTGGAAAAAGACGGAAATTTCACCTGCGCAGGGCATGGACGTGGCGACCCTTCGCGGGGGATTTGAACCGGATAATGATTATGTCAGCATCAATGGCGCTGCTGGCCCGTATCCACCGGGTGTTTTTATCGATTTCACCTCGCGCGGACAGTCGTGGTTTGGGATTACTGGGCCAAGTTCTTTCTCTCCAACGAGCGAACGCTACTTCGATCACAATGCCGTCACTGTCGTTCGGTTCGATCGATGGTTGCAAAATGAGAAAGCATACCCGGCAGTGGCCAGGCGGCAGTGGGTAGCGGACCTTTATCGTTGTGGCGGTATCAGTTTTGAATTGTCTCCG
>CAUZOD010000134.1:0-7807 GCA_963581115.1 Phycisphaerae bacterium
TGTGCCGGTCTGGATGATGCGGGCCGGCCCCTCGCCACCTGCGGCAAGCTGCCCCTGCGCCTGATTGACACCTGCGGCAAGATCACCCGTACCAGTAAAGTGGGTCCTAGGCGTGTTTCAGCCCCGAGGTTGGAGTCATGGCACTGGGCGGGGTCTTCAACGATGCTCGAAGGTTCATCTGATTCGTACCGCGCTCTCGACGGACCAACATCGTTCGAGCGGTTAGGAAACGATTATGGTTACGGCTGGTATCGTGTTTGCCTTGGCAGTGCCCAGTCTGTTCGGATGCTGGCGCCGCAGGCTGCTGATCGATTGCACGTCTACAGCAATGGGAAACTTCAAGCCGTGTTGGGCCCAGGGCCTGGGGCAACCGAGGACCCTGTCACCATGCGCATCGGCTCAGATGTCGTCTTGCTTGCAGACAATCTCGGCCGCTACAGCTCGGGGCAGTTCATCGGTGAACATAAGGGACTATTCGGCCATCTGGTAGCGGTGCGGGAAGTTCGACTGGGAAAACCAGAAATTGTTTCCGGCCCTGGGCCTGACCCTTTCCTGATCTCGCAGTACGTACACGGGCAGCGTAAGACAGTCCAACCAGCCAGCGACACCCTTGTCTGGAAGCTGAAACCCGTTACGCGCAAACCAATGATCCTAGACATCCGGGGCTTTCCGGCCCAAGGGGTACTGATGGTGAACCATCAACCGTACGCCCTGTATGCGGATCCCGGTCAGCGATACATTCTGACACCTGGCTCCAATGGCGTCACAGGTGGGCAGAACACGGTCGCCTTGGCCCTATACGGCCGCTTCAACCACAAGACGAACCTGTCCCGATATATCAAGCTCTACCAGGTTACTGACGTACTCACCGCCAAATCGCAATGGTCGTTTGCTCCGTGGTGCCAACCGCCACAGAAGGAATTCATGCCACTACCAGGGATACTGGCGCCACAGCCATCTTGGTTTCTCAGCAGCTTTGTGGCCAAAGACGCGTCCTGGCCGTTGTGGTTGGAGCCACGAGGCATGAGCAAGGGGCAGATCTACCTCAACGGTCACAATGTGGGGCGGTACTTTGTGAACTCAAGGACAGGCCACGCCGTGGGGCCGCAGAACCGCTACTACCTGCCCGAACCCTGGCTGCACACAGATCAGTCCAACCGGTTGGTGCTCTTTGACGAACATGGGCGAAGCCCACAAAAGTGTCGGCTGTTGTATGCAAAGACTCACAAATAGACCGGCGGCTGCATGGGAAATATAAGATATGAATTGATGGAAACTGAAGTGGAGTCGGCAATTTAAATCATTGATGCGCCACTGGCTGATCCAACACCCTAAGACCAAACCGAAAACCACCAACATCATAGCAAACGACAACTAGTAAACCTCACTCAGGCTCTGCACTCTAACCTCCAAGCCCACCTACAGATACCCATGAGCGAATCCACCAATCAACATCGCGAAGCAGCCGCAGGACGAATCGCCTCCTGTGCCGTAACGACCGTTTCTGATACCCGCACATTTGAAACTGATTCGGGTGGAGCTCTGATCCGTCAGTGCCTTGAGGAAGCGGGACATTCCATTGGTGACTACAGGATTGTCGCCGATGAACCGGAGCAGATCGGTACCCATCTGCGCACTTTGCTACGCGGTCCGCAATCGACCCTCCATGAGCCGATTTCTGATTACGATGTGATCATCACTACCGGCGGGACTGGTATTGCCCGCCGCGACACGACAGTTGAAGTAGTGCGAGAATTGCTAGACAAGGAACTCGAGGGATTCGGAGAACTTTTTCGGATGCTAAGCCATCAGCAGGTCGGCCCCGCCGCCATGCTCAGTCGTACTGTTGCGGGACTGGCCGGCCAAGTGCTGATCTTTACCCTTCCAGGATCGACCAACGCGGTCCGCCTGGCGATGAAAGAACTGATCATTCCAGAACTGCCCCACCTGGTTTGGGAGCGGGCAAGGTAAAGGAAACGTTGGGCAGACTGGTTTGGCGCTGCTGGCAGGAACTGGATCGGATTGATTTTTGGTGTCCAACAGTCAAATGCCCTATAGTGCCCGTATGAGCGAGACCACGCCGAAAGGACGAACACAGGCATTTGAGACCGTAGAACCGCTCGGCAAGCGGGTTCTGATCCGCAAGGACCAAGACAAAAAACAGACCAAGAGCGGTATCCACCTACCGGACAAAATTGAGATTCCCACCCTTACTGGACGCGTAGTGACCGTCTCGGCTGAGGTTGCGGCGGACAGTAACTACCCCATCGAACAGTACGACCGGGTCCTATTCAATCCGAAAGAGGCAATTCCAGTCGATTTCGAAGGTGACAACCGCCTGTTCGTCGTACCGGTCGAAAACATTGTCGCCGTATTCCGCCAGGCGAACTGATCGACACTCCGCATCATGCTCGCGTACCCAAAGCAGATACTGATCGAGCCGCTAGACGGCCCGTTCAATGTCTTAATTCAACCACCTGGATCCAAGAGCTTAACCAATCGGGCACTGCTGTTGGCGGCGCTCGCCGAAGGTGCCAGCACTCTCACCAATGTGCTGTTCGCCGAAGATACCCGTGTCATGATGCGGGCACTACAGCAGTTGGGATTCAACCTGGAAATCGACGAGGCAAACATGGCGGTTGCCGTGCACGGCCGGGCCGGCAGAATCCCCCGAAATTCTGCCGAATTGCACCTAAGCAACTCGGGCACCTCCGTGCGTTTCTTGACTGCCGCGTGCTGTCTGGGTGATCCGGCCAGTCAATATGTCATCGATGGCATCCCACGGATGCGCCGACGACCGATTAATGGATTGATCGATCCGCTGCGCCAGATGGGCGCAACGATCGAATACTTGGCAGAACCCGGGTATCCGCCGATCCGAATCCATGGCGGTGGGTTAGATGGCAGTGCACTGTCCTTGGGACCGATGCTATCCAGCCAGTTTGTCAGTGCCATGCTGATGGTTGCACCGTTTTGCCGGCACTTGCTCGACCTGCGTTTTGACGGCTCGATCAACAGCCTGCCCTACATCATCATGACCCTCGACCTGATGGAACGGTTTGGTGCACCTATTGCCCAACGGACCATGGGTCCGCGTTTCCAGCTGACCCCCGGTAAATATCAAGCGTTGGCGCTGGCGGTGGAGCCAGACGCCTCCAATGCCAGTTACTTTCTGGCTTCGGCAGCTCTTATCCCAAAGGCGACATGCCGGGTAAAGGGCTTGGGCACAGGTTCACTCCAAGGCGATACGGCATTCGCTGCCTCGATTCTAGGGTCTATGGGGGCAATGGTACGCGTCGGGACCGAAGAGATCGAGGTTACTGGCTCACAACTCGATGGGATCGATCGGTCTCTGAATGACATACCCGATATGGCCCTGACCCTTGGGACCCTGGCCGTTCTGGCCCATGGTCCGACCACTATCCGTGATGTCGGAAATCTACGGGTCAAGGAAACCGATCGGATCAGCGCACTGAAGATTGAACTGGAAAAGCTTGGTGCTGAAGTATCGGTGGACGAAAACGATCTGCATATCGGCCCACCTCCGGATGGGCGAATCCCGCCGGGTGTTTCTATCAATACCTATGACGACCACCGCATAGCCATGAGCTTCTCAATTCTGGGCCTGATCCCCGGTGGGCCAGGCCTCACCATCAACGATCCTAGTTGCGTAGCCAAGACTTATCCCCGATTCTTTGATGACCTGCAGCTTCTGCGGGCATCAACACAGGCAAGCACATGAAGGAATTCTGGAGATTTGCGAGGCAGATGCTCCACTACCGCCGGTTGCTGATCATCGGCGGCATGGCTGCTCTGTTCGACGCGATGTGCGCCTTCTCCGGGTTCGGAATAGTGATGCTCCTGCTTGACCAAATCTTCGGCAAAGGCAAGAACATGCGCCAAATCGTCGAAGAAAAGCTGGCCGACAGCCAGGTAGTCGGGCTCATCGGTGATCGGACGGAATGGGCTCAACTGATTCCTGCCAATCAATTCCACGGGCTAGCAATGGTTTTAGTGGTGGTGGTGAGCTTTGTCGTCTTGGGAGCGGCGATGCGGTTTCTCTATCAGGCCGCGGCACTGACTATCGTACTTAGAACGATCATGCGTATCCGCAAGGTCGCCTTCCAACGACTGATCCATGCATCCTACGAGTTACTGCAAGCTGAGGGCACAGCCGATATTCTCAGCCGCATTTCCCGTGATTCACACCTCCTGAGCCGGGGCTTCAACGCTCTGCTGGGTCGAACAGTTCGCGATGTACTGATGCTAACGGTGTTCTTGTCGCTGGCCTTCATCTCGCACTGGAAACTGACACTGACCTTCCTGTTCGTAGCGCCCTTAATCCTTACCTGTCTGCGTATATTTGGCCGAAAGATCCGCAAGGCGTCACGGCGCGCCATGCGGGCCTACGGCTGGATGCTCAGTGCACTGCAAGAATCAACCAAAGCGATGGCCGTGGTAAAGGTGCACAATGCCGAAGGCTATGAGCGTCGCCGCTTTAATACGATCAATCGTCAGGTACTCAAGCAGGAGATGAAAGCCCGAATCGTCCGTGCGATCAGCTCGCCGGTGATTGACCTGATCGCCATTGTGGGGATCTGCATCGTATGCCTGGTCATGGGGTGGATGGTCTATGGACCCGTCGGTGTCGAACCCCCCGCACTGCTAAAGGTGGGCATGATGCTGGCTGCAGCCGGGGCTGCGATGCGGCCACTGGCAACGTTGAACAACACACTCAACGAATCGGCCGCAGCGGCGATCCGCATCGATGAGGTGCTGCAATTACCCGTCGAGGCGAATACCCGACAACGTGATGCATTTGCTCGCCCGGTGCTACCTCGGCACCGGCAGTCGGTTTGTTTCGAAAATATTGCGTACGCCTATCCCAACGCCCACCGCGATGCGATTCAGCAGGTTAATTTCGAGGTTCAGTTCGGTCAGTCGGTGGCCATCGTAGGACCCAATGGCTCCGGCAAGTCGACGCTGCTGAACCTACTACCTCGCCTGATCGATCCCAAGCAAGGCCGAATCACCATTGATGGTATAGATATCACGGCTGGCTCATTGCGCAGCTTGCGCAAGCAAATGGCAATGGTAACGCAGCAAACCGCCCTTTTCGAAGGCACGATTTCCGACAATATTGCCTACGGTCGCCGGCACTCTGGCCTGTCCCAGATTGAAACCGCTGCTCGGGCCGCCTATGCGCATGAATTCATTGAACCGCTGCCCTTGGGCTATCACACCAAACTCGGCGAGATGGGTACCGGCCTGTCGGGCGGCCAGCAACAGCGGATCTGCATTGCTCGGGCCATCCTTCGAGACCCGGCAATACTTATCCTCGACGAAGCAACCAGCCAAATCGACGCTGACTCCGAAGCAAAGATCAACCAAGCCCTACGAGCCTTGCGCCGTGGACGCACGACGTTTATCATCGCACACCGGTTGAGTACGGTAATCAACTCTGAGCTGATCATAGTCATGAATGATGGCCACATCATCGACATGGGGCAACATGACAATCTGTTGCAACGATGCGACGTATATCAAACGCTCACACGAACCCAGTTGGGTGATGGGCGTGCTGCCTGACGCTGCTACAAGCCACGAGGACTTGCCCCTAGAACGATGAAACCAGGTAGCCGAATCCCATCCCACCAGCAATGCATCATTCGGTATTGGTCGCCCCGACATGGCGGCAGATTCACACATACAATTTACACATGAAATTTCGCTGCTTCACGCTCATTGAGCTTCTGGTGGTGGTTGCAATCATTGCGATTCTCATCGGCCTGCTGCTGCCGACGCTGGCCAAGTCGCGGGACAGCGCCAGAGTGATCACGTGTGGCCAGAATCTTCGCCAGGTCGTGATGGTGGTCTATGCCTACGGGGCCGACTTTCACGGAGCCATCCCGCACAACCCCCGGATTGATGCCGCCGCCGATGTGGAATTTCGTGGCTTCTTTGGAAACACCGTGCCCACAAATGTGCTCTACCTGCAACCGGCAGAAGAACTGGTCGGGCTCGGCGTGGCCCTGCCCGGTTACACCAAGAATGAACGGGTCATGTTCTGCCCTGCAGACAACTCGAATAATCCGGTGGAGGAACTTGAGGCAATCCAAGTCAAAGGCCGGTCCGCGTCTTCTTCCTACTACTACCGACAACTGGTTAGTGCCGATCATGTACAGATTGATAATCTAGGCTCTTCGGCCCCAGGTCTGAACGCCACGGCCCTGGTCATGGACGCCAACTCCCTAATTACCGACTTCCCCAATGGGTTCAACACAAATCATCAGAACGCAGTGGTCAACGTGGCCCACTTGGACGGACATGTTCGGAGTTATTCCAACAGCACGGACCTAGAAGAGGGCCCCTTCTCCGTACGCAACATGGATCTTGCGGACATTTCTGGCCGATTGCGACAGATCTTTATAAATGCAGACTTTGGCCCCAGGGGTCCGCCACAGGAAGCACCGGGAAATCGGTGAACGGGCTGTGAGACCCGTTGGAAAAATTTGGCATTCAGGAAGGCCGGATCGTGGGTCCCGAAGAACCATTAGCAGTGGCCTTTCGATTCGCCCTGCACGAACTTCGAGCCGCCAAACCCAGAATATCTTCTGTTCAAATGCAGCACCTATTACCTATTGACCCGCAAGCCGATGCCGCGGCAAGAACAAATATGTCCGTTAAGTGGTGGACATTCTAGAACGTTCACTGACCTTAGGCTCGCTCATTCACTGGGAAGCCGTCGGGCGACGACCCATCGTGTTCGATGACGCTGCTCGGTCAGGTGGATCCGGCGACATAGAATCGGATCTTTCTCGAAAACGCATCGCACCTTCATCGGGTGGTTGCACTGCTGCGAACGGTGCATGAGCAGGATGTGCTGTGGATTGGGTCGAGCACTGACTGCTGCGATGGCTCGAACCGCGTCAAAGGCCTGTTCATTCGACAGATGACCGGAATCAGACATGTTTCGCCGATTGACCCACGATGGACGCGGACAATGGATGGTCATCAGTTCGTCGTAGTTACTCTCAAGGCAAAGAATCTCAACTCCAGCCAGATGATCGATGAGTGCGCGCGGCACGTGACCCAGATCGGTCGCGTATCCCAAGGCACCGGCCGGACTGTCGAAGCGGTAGCCGATCGTACCGTGGCGGTCGTGCTGGAGTTGAACACCACGTGCTCGCAGACCGGGCACTGGTTCAAATGCCTCGTCTGCAAACGTATGGACCAGAGCAGCGTCGATCAGGGCCCGTGCCCCGGCAATCCGCATCAGGTCGATACGGTGCCATTGGTGCAAGTACAGTTGGATACCCCGTTGCAAAAGCATATTCACACAGGACGGGCGAAAATGGTCTTGATCCAGGTGGGTCAAACACACGGCCTCGACCCGATCCAGACCCAACGCTGCTTGCTGGAGCCGTTGCTGCATGGTGCGGGGACCAAAGCCCACATCGATCAGCAGGACCCGGTTCCCAAGCCGCACGGCTGTACTGTTGCCACCCGACCCACTTCCAAGTACGCAGACCTGAAATTTTACCGGACGCTCTCCCATTCCACGCGATGTGGGGAGGTACGCAGTTCCACTGACTGCCGATGGGTACCCGGAAACCTGGCTGCGGCGCGTTGCCGTCGCAGCCGCTGGTTCAACGTCCAATACGAACAAAGACAATTGCTAAGTCGCGATCTTTGACGTCCTTGTCGATCCGAACCATTCCGTTTAGTTGGCCTTCGCCGATTGTATGGTCTAGTAGTTCGATCACAACGTCAATTCTCCGAAACTGAAGTTGCCCTTTAACCATGT
>CAUZOD010000135.1:0-7792 GCA_963581115.1 Phycisphaerae bacterium
GGCGAGGATTTTGGCCGACTGGCCCAAGCTGTGGGGGAATTGTCCGAAGCGCCCATTTATGTCGACGACATGCCAGGCTTGACATTGCTGTCACTTCGAGCCAAAGCCCGTCGCCTAGCTGCTCGTCACGATATTCGCGCTGTGTTCGTCGATTATCTCCAACTGATGTCAGATCCAACCACCCGGGAGAATCGCCAACAGGAAGTCAGCAATATTTCGCGAGGGATCAAGGCCCTGGCTCGTGAGTTGAATGTGCCGGTGATCTGCATGAGTCAGTTGAATCGATCACCCGAAGGCCGTGAAGGCCATCGGCCCCGGATGAGCGACTTACGTGAGTCGGGTAGTATCGAGCAGGATGCCGATGTGGTCATGATGTTGCATCGCGAAGATTACTACCACAAGGGCGAAGATAACTACAATCAGACCAATATCGCGGAGATCATCGTGACCAAGCAGCGCAACGGTCCGACTGGGATTGTGAAGCTTCAGTTCCAGGGATCAACCACGCGATTCCATAATCTCGCGACCCATGTGCCCATCTGAAATTGATGATTTGCGGCGGGCAATGCGGTTGCGGTTGCGGTTGCGGTTGCGGTGACCTGGAGTATTCATGCCACGGCTATTGAGAGAATTAGAGGTGGCCATCGGCGCCGTTCGATCTGCCGCACAGGTCTGCCAGGCGGTCCAAGCGAATCTGGTGACCGAGGACACGCTTCGTAAGAAGGATCGTAGTCCTGTTACCGTGGCTGATTTTGCATCTCAGGCCGTGGTGGGCCTGAGCTTGGCTGATGCTTTCGGCGACGATCCCATGGTCGCTGAAGAAGACGCTGCTGACTTGCGCACCACGTCCAATCAAACCGTGCTGGGTTCAGTGGTTGCGCATGTGCGATCTGCTGTGGGCGAATTGGCTCCGTCTATGGTGCTCGATGCGATTGATCGTGGCCAAGCCGTAGGTGGCTCACATGATCGGTTTTGGACTCTGGATCCAATCGACGGTACCAAAGGGTTCCTACGCGGGCAGCAATATGCCATTGCACTGGCCCTGATTGAACGGGGCTCGGTCGTGCTTGGTGTGCTTGGTTGTCCCAATCTGCCGTTGCCGGGTTCGGATCGGCCCGGTCTTCTGATGACTGCAGTGGTTGACCGCGGCACCGAAGTGATGTCATTGGGGGAGAAGTTCCAAGACCCGGCTGCGGTTCAAGTGGATCAGATCGCCGATTTGGCCAATGCCCGATTCTGTGAATCGGTAGAGTCAACTCACAGTGATCAATCACAATCGGCCCAGATCGCAGATCTCCTAGGCATCTCTCGGGAGCCGTATCGTATCGACTCACAGTGTAAATATGCTGCGGTGGCTTGCGGAGATGCGTCGATCTACCTGCGTCTGCCCACCGATGAGAATTATCGTGAGAAGATCTGGGACCATGCCGCAGGGATGCTCACTGTCGAAGCTGCAGGAGGTAAGGTTACGGACATTCTGGGTCAGCGGCTGGATTTTTCCTGCGGGCGACAACTCGAAAACAATCAGGGCATCGTGGCCACTAATGGCTATGTGCACAATCGCGTGATTGCGGCGGTGGCTCAGGTATTGAGCTAATCAGGCGTTCTCTACATTGTGAATCAGTCGCGACCCGGAGCTTCCACTTGCGAGGAAGGTTTTGGGGTGTCATTGCGCACGCCGGTGGCCGACCTTCCAGCCTCCGCTTGTTGCGTCGGGCTCAAATCACTGGTGGGATGCGACGGCGGCATGTTTGGGCGAGGGCTGAATCGGCGGATTTCATTACGACCGCCAACTAGGAAGGTGGGATAATTTCGCTGAGGGGCCTCAAGAATCAGGAGTGGCCCGCCGTTGTCCCAGCCACGCCATTGAAAGATTAGCTCGCCATCGGGGTGAAACAGGTACACCATGTGCACATGGTTCTTACCTGTTCCATTGGCCACGACCAACAGGTAGCCGCCTCCGTCGGGTCCGTTGACGGTGGCGGCGTGAAAATGGGCAAACATGCGTGCGAACGGGGCTTTGTAACGCCGCAGGGGCTTGCCGGATAAATCGGTGACCACGAGGTGATCACCATCACTGAATACCAGACGCGATGCTTGACCATCGGCATTGGGCATTGGTGAAAAGGTGAATGAATCCCATGGAACGGCCCAGCGATGTATCTGGGCTCCTCGACCGTCGATGATCACGATGTGCCAAGGCACCTCCGGAGTGTCGAAGCCAATCAGTGGTTGACCCTTGGCGTTATTGCCGAGAGGCTGCACATTCATCGCAACTCCCTTGTACACGGTTTTGTCTTCAGAAGGGTTGGCTCCGTAGACTGCCAGGCGTTGCCATTGGTTGATCATGAACTTGTCCCGTTGATCACCGGTAGCATTCAGAACCACCAGGTCTGCATATGTCGTGCTATACACATCGCGAATTGGTTTCCCTTCCCAGTCAAACACCACGGTGCGACCCTGCGGATTGAGTACCCCAACGAATTCGAGCCTGCCGTCTTGGTCCAAGTCCAGCGCCCGACCGCCCCAGATGCTGTGGGCGTTCCAGAGCTTGTTGTATGAAAAGCCAACTTGGTGCAATAGTTTGCCACGTGTTGTCAGTATCCTGTAGCCATCACCACACACGATGAGGATCTCGCGACCCGGTGAAGGGTCGAATTCTCCAAGACGAATCTCATGAATGAGATTCATATGGCCCTCAAACAGAAATATGTCGTTGTCAAAGGCAGCATCTTCCGTGATGATGCCAATAGGGAGTTTGGTGCCGGTCGTACAGCCAAGGCTCCAGGCAGAGACATAGATTAAGGAAAGAATCAATGCGGGCCTGGAATGCATAAGTAGTCTCCTGTTCTCGATCCCGTTTACGGGACGGGGGCTGGAGCTAATTTTAGAGCATCCGTCATGTAGTTGTCACTGGAGCCTGTGCCGCTCCCAGCGCGTCGAGGCCCTTTTACGATCGGGGGTATCTGTGGCTTGCGATCATGGTGCGCTGCGAGTTAAGATTTACTGGATTGCGGGACTGACACCGATTGCTGTGCCGGATTCGTTCCCACCTGTACGGGATTTGTTTCAACCCATCACAAATCAAAGGACAGCTGATGCGACCGATCTCACTAATGCTTCTTCTCCTGCTGGCCGCCGGATGTGTTCCGTTATCAGTTTACCCACTTTACACCGGCGAAGATGACATCCTGTTCAACGAGACACTATTAGGTACTTGGCGACCAGAAAAAGATGCGCAAAGCCACGCGTGGACGTTTGAACCCCAGCAGGACGATCCACGTCGCTATACGTTGGTTGTGGAAGATGCAGATGGTCGCGTTGGACGCTTCATCGCAACAATTGTGATGATTGATGATCGGTGGTTTCTAGATCTGTTGCCAGATGATGTTGAGCCCGCATTGCAGATGAATGACTGGTACGCGCTGCATCTACTGGCGTTGCGATCGTTCATGCGTATTGAGGTGGTCGAGAATCGATTGGTTCTAACACCGCCAGACATAAAAAAACTGATTAAATTGCTACACGCCCGGCGCAAATTGATTCCCCATGAACTGGTGATTACCAATGGAGGCAAGTTGACACGTGTGCTGTTCACTGCCGATCCAGCTTCGTTGCAAGCCTTTGTGGCAGAGAACCTCGATGATCCGACATTTTTTGACGATCACATAATTCTGATGCGGGTTGGCGTGCCCGCCAGCAGGCCCGCTGGGCAGCCAACAAATACCGTTCAATGAGCGGGAGCCAGTCTATGATTGAATTGCGCACAGCGGCTCTGCTTGGGCATGGATTGGCGTTCTGAATTGGTTATTGTGATCGCGGCGGCAGGTTGTAGTGGCGGCCCCATAGCTCATGGAGGGCTAAGTGGTGTCAGGAGACGAGGGACCTGAGATGAAAGGCTCTTCGTCAATCCTCTCGAAGCTGTCGTGGTGCTGCTCGGCATCAAGGTCATCAACCGGCTCACCGGCTCGCATCCTTGCCAACCGGTCAGCACGTAGCTTCTTACGTTTCTCACTATTTTGCCTCGCTGCTTCATCTGGCCAGTCATACTGCATTTGGCCCGTCTCGGAGTCTCGCCAGTCGGGCGGCTTGTCAGAACTATCATCATCGGTGCCGTATATGTTTGGTGCCTGAGCCTCGATATGGATCGCGCCACCGAGTTGTTGTTGGAGTACCCGAACACGGCGATTTCGAACCAGCTCAAGAATTGCCAGGAAGAGGCCGATCATCTCGCTTCGCGACCCCCGGCCGATAAAGATTTCCTGTAGAGACATTGGCCCTTCACGCGTGAGTCGATCAAAGACATCTTCCGCGTGCAAACTGATGGGGGTATCGTCATACGTGATATCATGAGTAGGAGCACGGCCAATCGAATCGATGATTCGTGCGAAGGCCTCGCAGAGATCAAGCACATGTACGTCCTCAAGGTCCAGCTCCAGCGGCTGGGCGCTTTCAATTTCCGTGGGGTCTACGGACGCAGATTTCGGGCGGGAGGCGAACCGAGCCGCCCAGTCGTGTTGGCGGTGCTCCAATCCAATCGCCGCCTCCTTGAACCGCTTGTAAGCGAGCAGCTGCTGGACCAGTTCGTAGCGAGGATCTGTGGGATGGGGGGTCTGGGCTTGGGGATCCTGGTCCGGGTCTTCTGGTTCCACTGCGTGCGGCACCAGCATCTGGCTTTTGATCTCGAGCAGCGTGGCCGCCATGACGAGAAAATCTCCGGCACTTTCGACGTCTACGAACTGGATGACTTTCAGATGTTCTAGGTATTGCTCGGTCAGGTCTGCCAAGGGAAGGTCATGCAGATCGATCTCATGGCGTTTGACCAGGTAGAGCAGCAGATCTAGAGGCCCTGAGTAGGCGTCGAGTTCAACGCGATAATTCTGCCTGTTGCCGATGCTTTGGGTCATTTGCGGTCTTCTGCCAGTACCCGCTGGTGTGGCGCGGTGTATGATGATGACAAGTACTGTAATCGGTCGTTTGCCATGGCGAAAGCGGAAACCTCATCAGAGCTCCAGGAGCAGACCGAGTTTGCCCGTGCCGTGCTGCGGGCTGAAGCGGATGCGATTAGCCGGATCGAGATTGGCCAGGAGTTCCATCTTGCGGTGGAACTGATTCTTGGGGCCGAGCTAGGGACAGTGGTCGTCTCCGGTCTGGGCAAGTCAGGCCTGATCGGTCAGAAGCTCTCGGCCACCTTGTCGTCGACCGGGACACCATCGCATTATCTGCATCCGACGGAGGCCATGCATGGAGATCTAGGTCGCGTGCGGCGTGGTGATGTCGTGCTGCTGCTTTCATTTGGAGGTAGCACCGAGGAGATCTTATCTTTGGCCAGTGTGCTCCAGCAGGACGCGGTACCGACCATTGCGATCGTCGGTAGCGATCGTTGTGATCTAGCCCGGCTGGCCACCGTGACATTGTGCATCGGTGACGTGACCGAAGCATGCCCACTAAACCTGGCTCCAACCGCCAGCACAACAGCCATGTTGGCTTTAGGTGATGCCTTAGCACTGGCGGTTAGCCAGAGGCGGCGCTTTGGCCTCGAAGATTTCAAGAAGGTTCACCCCGGAGGCGGTCTGGGTCGACAATTGATGCCCGTCACCGAGGCGATGCGGTTTAAGGTTGGTGTTAATCTGCCACTGATCAGTCTCGACCAAACACTGGCTGCGGCTTACGCGATGGTCCAAGCAAGCGATCCTACTCTGCGCCGAGCGGGGGCACTGTTGACTGTTGATGCCGACGGGCGTCTGGCAGGGATCTTCACTGATGGCGACTTGCGTCGGCTGATTTTTTCGGATCCCGATCGCGCTCGGGAGATGCCAATTAGCGAACTGATGACACGCAATCCCCGCCATCTGGCCGATACTGCATTGGTGCGAGACGCGGTGCAGTTGATTCGAGAACTCCGTATCGACGAGGTGCCCGTTGTGGACAGCGGAGGTCGGCCGATCGGACTGATCGATGTACAGGATCTGGTGGCGCTGAAGGTGATTGAAGGATGAGCCAGATCCAGCGGGTGCGGCTCGTGGTCTTCGATGTCGATGGTGTGCTGACCGACGGTTCGTACGCTCTATCCGACGATGGGGTCGAGGCCAAGCGATTTCACGCCCGTGACGGTCTGGGTATCCGTGTCGGTCGTGATGCGGGGTTGGTGATCGGAGTACTCACGGCCAAAGTGTCTGCGGCCACGCAGCGGCGTGTTCAGGAAATAGGTGTCGATCATTTTGTGGAAGGTTGTGGCCAGAAGCGGCCTGGCATCGATCGCTTGATGCACGATGCTGCAGTGTCGCCGGATCAGACGGCCTACCTTGGAGATGATCTACTGGACTTGTCGGCGATGTTGCGGGTTGGATTTCCCATGGCGGTATCTGATGCAGCCGAAGAGGTACGATCTGCGGCTGTGTATATAACCCAAGCTGCTGGTGGTCATGGTGCCGCAAGGGAAGCCATCGAGCATATTCTCAAGGCCCAAAACAAATGGGACTCAGTTGTTCGCCGCTTTTGTGAAGGGGATTGCTAGAGCGGATATCTCGGCTTTTCACAAAAATAGAGTGATAGCGCCAGGCCGACAATCGCTATCCAACCTCTTCCAGTAACTGGGCGATCTCTGCGTGCGCGTGGTCGTCGCCTGCTTCCTGTGCCGCCTGCATTCCGGCACGAAGGGCCGTTACTGCATCTTCGGTCTGGCTGGTCTCGGAGAGGATTCGTCCCTTTTGGAAATAGGCGTAACAATAGTGTTTGTCCAGGGTGAGCGTCTGATCGAGCCATCGGATGGCTTCTTCGTGTTCGTTGCGCTTGCAGTGTTCCATCGCGATCCCGTAGGTCACAAATGGGTCTTGGGGATCGGTTTGGTGAAGCTTGCGAAGTTGTTTCAGCCGGTCAGCCATGGTGTCGAGTATAGGATCTATGGATCAAGTTTGTTGTAATGGGAGTTCCGGCAGTATGTGCAGTCGGGGTGCATTCGGCAGATCCACTGCGTCAGGCCCTTCCTCCTGTTTGTGTAGGTCACCAAGGTTGAGAATCTATTCTGGCTTGGATATTTTACGCCTTTGTCATGGGGTTCGTTTTTGCCCGCTCAGTTCGGACAGCGGAGTGAAATATCCCGAGGGACTCAATGCGAATAAATGGCGACATCTGGAATAAGACAGATATCCATGATGCATAGGGTTGGCCAAATGCCAGTGTTGCTAGCCTTCTGAGTACAGAAGTAGGTAGCCCAGCCATCCGATCACCCCGCCGATCATTGGTGCGACAATGAACAGCCATAGGAGTTCTAGCGAGGCGGCACTTTCCAGTACTGCGGGGCCAAAACTACGCGCGGGATTGAGCGAGGCATCTCCGATCGGAGCACCGACCAGATGCGCAACAAATAGGAAACCACCAATCGCCAGTGGCGCGGCTATTGACGGAGCGCCGGATCGCGTGGCGGAAAAGATCACCAGCAGGAATAGGGCCGTCATGACCAATTCCCAGCCAAACAGACTGGCGATATGAATGTTCTTCGGATTGCCATTGGCCCCAAGTCCTGCCTCCGTGACGGAATAACCTTCAAAACCACTCATCAGGGCCAGCAATATTGCGCTGGCAGCGACTGCACCAATGAATTGTCCGATCAGATAGCCAGGCACATCGGCCCAAGGCATCCGGCCACTGAGTGCCATGGGAACGGTTACGGCAGGATTCACATGGCAGCCTGACACTGGGCCGATTACCAGTACGAGTACTGTCAGTGTGCCACCGAACGCGAGTGAGATCATCAACGCACCGGCGTCGCCGTAATCCAACAGGCCCTGCA
>CAUZOD010000136.1:0-7717 GCA_963581115.1 Phycisphaerae bacterium
AAAGGGGACATAGAAATCCAGGCGAATGCGAATGGTTTTGGGATCCTGAAGATAGAGCGCCAGTAGCGGATTCGCTGTGCCTGCGGCAATATCACGAAATACCGAATAGGTGCGTCGATGACTGGCGTTGGTGTCCTCGCCGTAGGGCAGTAACACGATATCGGGCACTGCCTCGGAAACGAATTCTTTTACGGCGTGTCGCCACATCAACTGCGTGGAATCATCCTGTCCCGCGGGCAAACGAAGAAATGATAAGTTTGCTCGTGGCAAGCCGAAAAATCGCAAGCTTGCTTCCTGTTCGTGCTCGCGAAGCACAATCTTATTCTCCTCGGTGGGAGCGATGACGAATGAATCCTCCACCCCGCCGGCGCCACTGGTAAGAACGGCCACCGAAATGTGATTGCCGTTTTTGAGGAAGTGGCCCATGGTGACTGCGGCCGCATCAAAGTCGTCTGGATGCGGGGCAAGAACAAGCAGGCGAAGCTGGGGAGCAAACGCAATTTGTGTTAGTGGCGCGGGAACCGCGCCCGAGTCTTGAATGCGATGAATTTCATCTGTAGGGAGCATTTTCGCTCGTTGCCTGTCTCTTTGATCTTGGGCCCGAGCTTATCGTTTCTGGAAATAGTGTAAAGTTGCCAGAGTCTTATCCTGTATTATCTGTGTCTTGTCCCGTTGCAACTTTGGACAGACTCCGATACCGTTGAGCATCCCCACAAGAACTGATTTTTCGGAAATGAACCAGTCCGCATCTGCGACCCCAGGTATCCAATGGCATCCGTCTCTGGCGGCTTTGCCGTTTTCACCGATTCGCAGCATGTTTAATACCGCCGCGGCCATGCAGGACGTGGCCCACCTGTCCATCGGTCAGCCAGACTTCCCCACCCCGCCACACATCGTTGAAGCGCACATCAAGGCACTGCAAGACGGGCACACCCGCTACGAACTGGATGCCGGCCTGCCGGCTTTACGCGAAGCGATCGCTGACTTTTACAGCCATCGCTACGATGTTCGACTGGAAGCGGAGAACGTCCTGATCACCACGGGTTGCTGCCAGGCACTGTTCATGGCCTTGACCACCGCCGTACAGCCTGGCAAGCAGATCATCATCGCCGAGCCGTACTTCGTGCTTGCACATATCGCAACCATGGCAGGTGCGGTGCCTCGCTATGTGCCGACAACCGCCAACAATGGCTACCAGGTAGATCCACAAGCCATCATCGATGCGATGGATGAGAGCACCTGCGCGGTAATGCTGCTCTCACCGAGTAACCCAACTGGCACCATGTATCCGCGTGAAACGGTCGAGCCGATCTGCCAGGCCGCCGCCGAACGTGGCATTGTGGTCATCAGCGATGAGGTCTACGACCGGCTGATCCTCGATGACCTGGCGTTTCCCAGTGCACTGGGCTGCTCACCGACACTGGACAATACGATCGTGGCCAGCAGCTTTTCCAAGACCTACTCCATGGCCGGCATGCGCCTGGGTTGGATGATTTCCAGTAAGAAGAACATCGTCGACTTGCAGCGCCTGCACATGTTCGTCAGTACATGCGAGCATGGTGCCGCCCAGCGTGCCGGAGTGGCCGCACTGACCGGCGATCAAAGCTGTGTTGAGCAAATGGTCTGCGAGTACAGCCGCCGCCGCGACCGGGTGGTGGAACTGGTGGCCCAGGTACCGTGCCTGACCGGCTATCGCCCCCAGGGCGCTTTTTTCGTCATGCCCTCACTGCCCCCAGGTACCGACGGCTTCGACGTGGCCATGCGGCTACTCAAGGAAGCCAAGGTCTGTACGATCCCCGGCGGCGCGTTCGGAGAATCCTGCACCAATGCACTACGAATCAGTTTTGCCACCAACATGGAATGTATCGAAACCGCGTTCGAGAGAATAATCCCGTGGCTCGAGAAACAATCGTTCTAACCCGGCCGCAGATCGCCGCTGAAGTCGATATCGTCGCCGGCATTGATGCAATCGAACTCGCCATGGGCGAATTCGAGAAGGGCCAGGACTATCTGCCGCCTAAGGCCATCTTCGAAATCCCCGTGGGTGAACCAGGCGGCGCCTACGCCGCCTGCATCACCGGCTATACCCAGGCCACCGATCTGCTGACCATGAAGCTGGGCCAGGAACGGACCGGCAACCCCGAGCACGGCCTGCCGACAACCAACAGCTGGATCCCAGCCTTTCACCCGCAAACCGGTGAACTGCTGATGATCTGTGACGGTACCTGGCCGACGATGTATCGCACGGCGGCGGCCGCCGCCGTAGCGGCCCGGCAACTGGCCCGCAACGATGCCACGGCGCTGGCTGTGATCGGTGCCGGTCAACTGGGCCGCCAGTGCCTGCGTGCAGTCAGCTCCGTGCGGCCATTTAAGCAGATCTACCTCGCCGACATGGTCCCCGACGCAGCTCAAGCCGTTGCCGATGAACTGGGGGCCACACTATCGATGGCCATTACGGTCGCCGACGCACAGGCCGCCTGCAGTAATGCCGATGTGATCGTGACGGCGACCAACAGCAGGGAACCGATCATCAGTGAGCAGTGGGTACAGCCTGGAACACATCTAAGCTGTATGGGCACTGATTTGCCTGATAAAATCGAATGCGAAATATCGCTTCTACCCAAGTGCCGGAAATTCGCCGACATGATCGAACACGCCCTAAAACGTGGAGAGGTCAGCCAGGCTGTTGAACAAGGCGTCCTCGACGAAGACTGTTATGTAGGAACGCTCGGTCAAGTGATTAACGGTGATGTGCCCGGCCGCACCGCCAATGACCAGATCACCATGTATGACGGCGTTGGGATCGGTATCCAGGACACGACCATCGTCAAGACAATCTACGATCAGGCGATCCAGAAGAATCTGGGCACACGGATCTGCTTCTCCTAACACCACGTCAGCGGTCAATCATGCGCGTCGGTATTATCGCCATTCAGCACGAATCCAATACCCTCGTATCGGGGCATACCGATCTCGATCGATTTCGTGATGATACTCTTCTAGTCGGTGAGGCGATCCGTGACGCCTACGCCGAATCATACCACGAGGTGGCGGGGTTTTTTGCGGCCCTGCATGAGTCAAACGTGGAAGCCGTGCCGCTGCTGCTGGCTCTGGCCACACCCGGTGGTCCCGTGACCGATGACACCCTGGAAGCCATACTCGCGATGCTGGATCAGCAACTCGATGGCGCTCCGGCACTGGATGGGATGCTGGTAGCGCCCCACGGAGCCGGTGTCAGCGAAAAATATCGTGACATGGATGGCTACTGGCTTACCCGGCTGCGTAATCGGGTTGGAGTCGATATGCCGATCGTCTGCACCCTGGACGCCCATGCCAATGTGTCGCCGCGCATGATCGCTGCCTGTAATGCCACGATCACCTACCGGTCCAACCCACACCTGGACCAATATGAAACAGGTCAAAAAGCCGGGCGATTGCTCGCCCAAACATTGCGAGGTGAGGTCCAACCAGTGCAGGCCCTGGCTCAGCCACCGGTGGCCATCAGCATCGATCAACAAGAGACCGCCGCCGCCCCGTGCACGAGACTGTATCAGCAGGCCGATGCGATGCTGCAACGACCCGGGATCCTGTCCAATAGCATCAACCTGGGGTTCCCCTACGCCGATGTTGAAGAACTGGGTACCAGCTTTATCGTCGTTGCGGACGGCAATGCTTCACAGGCACAATCCTGCAGCCAGGAACTGGCCGACTGGCTTGTGGCTGAACGCGATGATTTCGCCTGCCAACTGACGGGTGTCCAGGAGGCGATACGCCAGGCGTCGCAAACTGATGGATCCGTGTGCCTGCTGGATATGGGTGACAACGTCGGCGGTGGTTCGCCAGGTGATGGCACCATCTTGGCCCATGCCCTCCATGACGCCGATGCCGGGCCATCGTTTGTCTGCCTCTATGATCCCGAAGCTGCCGCCCGAGCCCGTGCCGCCGGAGTCGGTCAGCCTCTACCACTGGCCATGGGTGGCAAAACCGACAACCTCCACGGCAAGCCGCTAGAGGCGCAGGTCCAGGTCCAAGGGCTGTACGATGGCATCTTCAGTGAATCGCAGATCCGCCATGGCGGCCGAACCGGATACGACATGGGAAAGACCGCCGTGGTGCGTAGCAAGAGCAATCTCACAATCATGCTCATTTCCAAACGCATTCCTCCCTTCAGTGCAATGCAACTGACGCACTGCGACCTGGACCCGAACACATTTAAGATCCTCACGGCCAAGGGGGTCAATGCCCCCATCGCAGCGTACCAGCCCTATTGCCAGAGCATGATCCGCGTGAATACCCCGGGCGTGACCTGTGCTGATATGACCCAGTTCGATTTCCAATACCGCCGTCGCCCACTATTTCCATTCGAGTAAGCGGCAAAGACTCCACATACCAACAAAAAGAAACCCATATGTCGCAATTCACGCTTTCGGTATCCACCATTGTTTCTTGCCTGTTGCTCTCGATGGCAGTGGCACAGTCCGATGGCCCGATCGCACAATGGAACCTCGATGAAGGTCACGGCAGCACGTTTGGAAACAACGTGACCGGAGAAAAAATCGGCCAAATCCATGGAGCTGCATGGGTCAGGCAAGGAAACGGATTCGCCCTGGCCTTTGATGGGCTTGACGACCATATTCGATTCGAGCATGCGGAAGTCAGTGGCCCGGTATCACTGGAAGCATGGATCAAGCCCACGGGGGTAAGCCACGGAGAAGCGCACTTGGTCGGCCAGTCCATGAGTAGCTACGCCTTCACCTACCTCTGTCACCACCAGGCGGTCTGGTGGTACATCGGCAATGGGAGCAATCACGTCCGGGGCCTGGTCGATCTGGGCCGGTGGAATCACATCATGGGCACGTTTGACGGCACGCACATCGGGCTGTGGATCAACGGACGCCGCGTTGACTACCGGAAGACCAAGTACGAGACCTATCAACCGGCAAAAGTGATGGGGGTGGGTACCGCGGGCCGGCCCGAGTTGCCCGATTACAAGGGGGCCATCGACAACATCCGCGTGTACAACCGTGCGCTGGCAGATGAACAAGTCATTGCGCATTTCAAACAGGAAGCGGTGGATTACGGGTTCGATCCGCGGTGGTTTGAACGGGTCAAAGTCACGTCCTACGACTACCCGGACCAGGAGACACTGGTCGTGGAAGCCGACTACCGACGTCTTCACCCACTGGATGGCAACGGGCGTATTGAAGTAACGCTTGCCGCTGAAAATCGGCCAGAGGAACTGCTCCAACAACACATGATCGATCCAGTGCCGGAATCCGGCCTGGTAGAAGTGACGCTCGATTGCACCAGTCTTGCCGAAGGTCGCTACCTGGCTCGGCTGCAGCTAACAGATGGTCAAGGGGCCCGCCCCGTGGAGCGGATCGCATTTGCATACCCGCCCGCACCACGACCTGTTCCGCCACCGGCCGACAAGGTTGTGGGCGCATTGCCGCTGGAGCCGGGACCGACCCCGTACGAATTCACACTTGATGATCGGGGCGGTTTCGTCCTGCAAATCAAAAACAAAGGTTATCCGTTCAATACCAGGATCTCCTGGCCGAACGGTGGATTCAACCACCTGGTATCCGGCGAGCAGACTGTAGAAGAGCCGGAAAAATCATGGCAGGTCAGCGCTCGATCGGTAACCGACAACCGCTATGAGGTTCAGGGCAAAGGAGACCACTACACCCTGCATCGCAAGATAGATGTCCGGTCCACGCACGTGTACGTGCGAGACACCTACACCAATACAACGCAGGAAGACCTGGGCCTGCTGATCTACAACGAGATGCCGATCGAACTCAACAAGCTGGTCGAATCTCGCCTGGGTGGGTGGGAGCGCGGTGGCCGATACACAGGCGCGTTCAGTCCGAGCGTATTTGTCGAAGACGACCACACCGGGATCGGCATCATCCCCATCGATGACGTGTACGTGATCCAAAGCGTGCTTTATTCAGAAACCAATGCCGCCGGAGCTGGCACCGAGAAATTTGCCCTGGCCCCCGGCGCCTCCCACACGCTGGAGTGGGCGGTCTATCCCACTTCCTCGGGCGAGTATTTCGATTTCATCAATGCCTTCCGCCAGGCCGAAGACCGCATCGGCACCATTGACGGTGTGCCCGGATTCATCAGCTGGGGCCCGATGAACCGCCGACAAGTGCCCGACGAACAATTCGTCGATTATCAGGACCTGCGATATGGAATCATTCACTGCCTGTCCGCGGCAGCAGATGATCCGGAAGTCTCGATCGAAGGCATCGAGTTCATGGATTTCCCCAAGGAGATGACCCTCCTGCGACGGCAAACCGCGGCGATCCGCAAGCGCCATCCGACCATGAAGACCGTGTTCCACGTCGCGCACAGCCTCTATTGCACCAATGATCCGGACCGATTTGCCGATTCGAAGGTGATCCACGCAGACGGAAAACAGGCGATGTGGGGCTGGAGCGAAGCATACATCAGCAAACAACGAAAGCAGGAGGGCTGGAGATGGTGGATCTATTACCCCACACCCGGGAACAGTTTCCACGATGCACTGATCCGAAGCGCCGACGTCATGATCGATGATCTGGGAATGGACGGGGCGTTCATGGACGGGTTCTTTGCCGCGTATCAGGGCCTATGGACTTACGACGGGACCTGGGATGGCCACTCGGCTGATATTGACCTGAATACCAAAACCATTAAGCGCAAAGTGGGTTCCGTACTCCTGCTGTCACAACCATCGATGATTGAATTCTGCCGCCGGATTCGCGACAAGGGCGGTGTCATCATTGCCAACAATAGTGTGATAACGCGGTCGATCGCCAATGAGAAATATATCATCCACGATTGGGAAACCGACGCCGGCCCCCAATTGCACCTGGCACCCAACATAACGGCGTTGGTAGGTGGCAATACGGAAACAAAGATCTATCGGAACACCTTGGAAACTCTCAGTTGGGGAGGATTAGTTGTTCCCTACTCAATTCGCATTCCACTGACCCGCCCGCTGATGGTGGCCAAGCAGTTCCCGATGACATTCGAGCGGATCGGGGCCGGCTTGGTTCGCGGCAAACAGCGGATCGTCACCATGAACAATGGCATCTACGGATGGGAAGACAACAACGAATTGCACCTGGTCCATAAGTACGATTCGCGTGGAGCCACTACCGCACATGCTTACCTGACCACTGCGGACACCGATGGTGTGCGAACCCAACTGAACTTCGCCGAGCATGAGTCGGCGGTAATCGAGCCGATCCCAGTGACCCTGGACACCACCAGCCCGGTGAACATACGCGTGCTGGCCTATGACGACACTTCCCTGCATCTCCTGATGCACGGACAGGGGCAGGTGGAGTTATCGATGTTCGTCGGGGCGACCTACCAGCGAAAAAAGAACGCGCCCTCTCACCGCCTGCCTGGTAGCGGAGCAAATTACCGGGTCACCGCCAATGGACAGGCGGACACGATCATGGATCGAGATGGGATCGTAACCGTTCCCTTAACGCTAGATGGGCAGATAGAAGTCGAAATTTATCCGGAAATGTAAAGCGAACACTTTTGTCAATCCATGTGCCCGGCTGCAACCACCGGCAAAATGCATTGGGCCATTAACGCTCGCCCCACCGACTTACGAACCCAGCGACTTCATGCTCTGTTCGATCGCGGGAATAACCCGCTCCAGTTCTGCGGCACCGTGCGCCGCACCGACATACCAGCGACCGCCCGGCAG
>CAUZOD010000137.1:0-7643 GCA_963581115.1 Phycisphaerae bacterium
TTCTAACTCGATACCGCGGCGGATCGCTTTCTGCACAGTCCGAGGAGTGATCCCATGCTGTTGGTTGTATGCCAATTGCTTGCCTCGCCGCCGCTCGGTCTCATCGATCGCCATTCGCATCGCATCGGTCACCTGGTCGGCGTAAAGAATCACGGTGGCATTGACGTTCCGAGCCGCCCGACCGATCTGCTGAATGAGAGCCGTGGAACTACGAAGGAACCCTGTCTTGTCTGCATCCAGAATTGCGACTAGCGATACCTCGGGCAAGTCGAGGCCCTCACGCAGCAGGTTCACGCCCACCAGTATGTCGAAGCGGCCTTCACGCAGTTCACGCAGGATCTGAACACGATCGAGCGTGTCAATCTCACTATGGAGGTAGCGGCAGTTGAGCCCTGATTCAGCGAGGTAAGTCGCGAGATTCTCGGCCAACCGTTTGGTTAAAGTAGTCACAAGTGTGCGTTCACCCCGTTCGTTGCATTGCCGGCACATCTCAATTAGGTCCTTGACCTGGATATTGGCCGGACGCACCGAGATAACTGGATCGACCAGTCCAGTGGGGCGGATGACCTGCTCTACCACCATGCCCTCGCATCGTTGGAGTTCGTACGGACTTGGGGTGGCCGAGACGTACACAACCTGGGGCCAGAGCATTTCGATCTCTTCAAACTTCAGTGGTCGATTATCCATCGCCGATGGCAGGCGGAAACCATGGTCGACCAGAACCCGCTTGCGCTGCTGGTCACCGTTGTACATGGCACGTAATTGGGGAATTGTTACATGGCTTTCATCGATCAGCATCAGCCACTGGTCCGAATCTTCTACTCGCTGCTCGTCGGGAACATGAGGCGAATCTGCTCGGCTGCCATCAGCGTACCCGCCTTCATACTGGCCTGACTGGGCATCTGGGAAGTAGTCCAATAGCGTGTAGGGTTTGCTACCGGCCGGCCGGCCATCGAGGTGGCGAGAGTAATTCTCGATCCCCGAGCAATATCCAATCTCCTGGATCATCTCCAAGTCGTATTTGGTGCGAGCCAGCAATCGTTGGGCTTCAAGCAGCTTGGCCTCGCTGCGTAGCTGGGATACTCGCTGATCCAGCTCCTGCCCGATCGATTGGATTGCCGCCTCTAGCTGCTTCTCCGGCAATACGTAGTGGACGGCGGGATAGATGAAGATTGCTTTTTCATCAGCGAGCAGTTCGCCCGAGATTGGATCGATGAAACTCAACGACTCCACTTCATCTCCAAAGAGTTCAATCCGATAGGCGTATTTCTCTCCTGCCGGATGTACCTCGACGACATCTCCACGTACGCGAAATTTGCCTCGCGCCAACTCATAGTCTCCGCGTGTGTAGTGCAGTTCGGCTAGGCTGCGCAATAGATCCTGGCGACCGATCGTTTGTCCCACGCTCAGGCTGACGACCGACTTCTTGTACGTATCAGGCGAGCCCAGCCCAAAAATGCAGGAAACCGAGGCCACGACGATCACGTCCCGGCGGCTGACCAGATGGGTTGTTGCGGCCAAGCGTAACCGATCCAGGTCATCGTTTCGGGAAGCGTCTTTCTCAATATAGATGTCCCGTTGGGGAATGTACGCCTCGGGTTGATAATAGTCGTAATAACTGACGAAATAGCAGACCGCGTTATCCGGGAACAGTTCTTTCATCTCCTCATACAGCTGGGCGGCCAGAGTCTTGTTGTGACTGATGATCAGTGCGGGTCGATTGGCGCGGGCGATCAGGTGGGCCATGGTAAATGTCTTGCCCGTGCCAGTGGCACCCAGGAGCGTCTGATACTTTTGTCCCGCCTCGATCCCACGTACCAGTTGGTCGATCGCTTCCGGCTGATCACCGGTGGGAACGAAGTCACTGACCAAGCGAAACGGTCGGTTCTCACTCATTGCTGGTATTGTAGAAGGTATTGGATCGAAACTGCATAATCGCCGGTCTGCGATGAATAAACTGAAAACCATCTGGTGACTGACCAGATGATGCTCCATCGCCCAATCATATGGCTCTCGATAGGGTTCCTCGCCATCATCGTGTCTGTCATCACGAGTACGCTGTCGATGCAGGAGATTGTCAATACCCAGGATGTTCCTATGGGCCTCCTTGGTGCATGGGTGACGGCGGTGGATAGAATGCCTGACGGGGTTACGGTGCTGCTACTTGACCTTGGCAAAGACTTAGATGGGCTGACCCTAATCGGCTTCGCCGCGGTGGTTGCAGCTTACGTCGTTCGGCTGCTCCACCGGCAACTGCAGCAGCACATCGGTGCCGCCACTTCTGATCCCGCCGGATCGGTCCGAGTTCAATCTCGGGCCACGACAATCGCTATGGTTGCCGCGGTAGTGATAGTGATCATTGCCATCTATTCTCAGGTTAACGCTGACGGCGTGCGGTGCGATGTCAGCGGCATGTTTAGGATGTTGGTGCCGTCTGTGGCGACTGGTACTGACGCTGGAAGAGACGGCAAGCAAGGGCCCCGTGAAAATCGACAGGCTGAAAATGCTCATTTCGATCATTCCCTGTTCAATACGTTGTTAGCGAAGTACGTAAATGAAGCGGGCTTGGTGGACTATGCCGGCCTCTTTGACGACTCGGATCGTTTGTCGGAATATCTACAGCTGATTGCAGGCGCCGACTTAGCCTCGCTCACTCGTGATGAAGAGCTGGCGATGTTGATCAATGCCTACAATGCATTTGTTCTGCAACTGATCCTGGATTACTGGGATGATGGAAATCTGAAATCGATCCGAGATATTCCGGAGGCCAAGAGGTGGAAGCACGTGCGATGGCGCATGGGTGGCCGACTCTGGAGTCTAAACCAGTTGGAGCATGAGCAGATCCGGCCTCTGTTTCAGGAGCCAAGGATTCACTGGGCCCTAGTTTGTGCCGCACGCGGATGCCCGAAACTTCGGCCCGAAGCATACACTGCTGACCGATTAGAAGTCCAGCTTGCGGATCAAGCCCGAACCATTCATGCCAACGAACGCTGGTTCCGTTTTGACCTCACGAGGAACATTGTATACCTGACCAAGATTTACGATTGGTACCACAAAGATTTTACAGTGGGAAATGGCAACGAATTGGATCACGCCGCGCAATATGCACCGGAGTTGCGCCAAGCAATGGACGCCGGATGCCCACTTCAGATCGAGTGGATCCACTATGACTGGAAACTCAATTGCCAGGAATCCTTCTTGCCGTCCAGTCACTGATCAAGTTGATACGGCGGTTGCCGGCATAGATAGGCCCATAGGCCAGTCACATGATTATTGGCGGGTCCAGATTTGAAAGAAGCCAGATTCCTGTCGGATCTTGCCAAACCAGAAACACAGTTGATCCACATTTAGCTCCACGGGGTTATTTTTTGCCATGCGTTGACAAGGCGTGGATCGTTCAATTCGCGATGTCCGGCATTGAATCGAGGAGGTTTCAAGGTGGTATCATTGCCAGAATCGGCGGAGCCATGACAGCAACCGGTACTCGATCGGAGGTATTGTCACTTGCATATCGCGATCAGCGGGTCCAGCGGTGTGATTGGCGAGGCGGCCTGCCGCCACCTTGAAGCGGCTGGCCACGAGATTTATCGCATCGTGCGCCGACCACCCAATCGATCCACCGATATAAGCTGGTCCCCCGACACTGACCAGATCAACGCCGCGGAGTTGGAGAGAGTTGATGCGGTTGTGCATCTGGCCGGCGAGTCGATCACCGGCCGCTGGTCTGCGGCCAAGAAGAAACGCATCCGCGAGAGCCGTGTGCGAGGCACTACGCTGCTAAGCCAGACGCTGGCACAATTAAATCGCAAGCCTCGCGTTTTGATCAGTGCGTCGGCAATTGGGTATTACGGTAACTGCCAGGACAGGATCGTGGACGAATCCAGTGCTTCCGGTGACAGCTTCCTGGCCGAGGTGTGTACGGCGTGGGAAGAGGCAACTGCTGCCGCTTCAGACGCCGGTGTGCGGGTCGTCATGCTACGCTTCGGTATTGTCTTGGCCCGCGCCGGCGGGGCGTTGGCGCAGATGCTGCCCGTGTTCAATGCCTGCGGCGGAGGGATCGTTGGTACCGGTCGTCAGTGGTGGAGTTGGGTGGCCATCGACGACGCCGTCGGCGCGATCCAGCATCTGCTCGAGCATGAGGAGGCAAGGGGGCCATTCAATGTGGTCGGGCCGAATCCGGTCTCCAACCGTCAATTTACTAAGACACTGGGCTTGGTGTTGTCGCGGCCGACATTGCTGCCCGTGCCCGCGTTTGCTGCTCGCTTGGCATTGGGCCAGATGGCTGACGAAACGCTGCTATCCAGTCAACGCGTTGTGCCGGGTGCGCTTCAAGGCGATGGATACACATTCTCTCTGCCCGATCTGGAGCAGGCCCTGCGTCATGTTTTAAAGCCATCCTGATTCAAAGGGAGGAGAAGGTTGCAGCTTCTCCTGTATTTCAGATTGAATATGTAGTGGATCAGGAGCAATTCCGTTTTGTGCCGAGGTGCTAGTGTACGGTAACTCACTTCCCACACAGGTCGGTGTGTGGAGGAGGCGCAGAGATGCGGCTGCGCGGTACAACTCCAATCCCGTGATCATCGAAACGATGCGTCAGGCTGAGGATGTTCAGTCGGAGATGTATGAAGCAGTCCCTGGTGATTTTGAATAGATTCTCTGGGTTCCGGGGTAACTGTCCCCCTAGACTATAAGTAGACTCGTTACTTTACCCAGATTGTTTTGGGGTATGTGAACTCAAGTATGCCGAGCGGGGAAAGCTCACTTCCATAGCCTCTATTCTTCGTGCCGCCGAATGGAGTCTTGGATCAGATTTCACAATGCCATTTTCAAAACAGTTCCCCGCATCTAGTAGTTCAGCAGCGACCCTCTCACCGCGGTTGGAATTTTCAGTATATACGGACGCGCCGAGGCCGTAAGCCGTGTCATTCGCAACTCGAATTGCCTCATCTTCATCGGTTACCGGTAGTATGGGCGCCACGGGTCCAAAGAGCTCTTCCTAGTAGGCCGCCCATCTCACCGGTAGTCGGGTTGGTTGAAATGAATGCCATGCTATCTATGCGACCTTGAACACCAAGTTGCGGATGCCATTCACACTGCACATAGGTTAAATTCTTCTGCGAGTCATAGCCCGATCGATTTCTCGGCGGGCTTCCCGTTTTTTCATGTCCTGCCGTTTGTCATAGGCTCTCTTGCCCACACCGATGCCAATTTCTAGCTTGATCAGGCCGCGGCTAAAGTACATCGCCAGCGGCACGATCGTGGTGCCCTTAGCAGTGGTTTTACCCATGAGGTGCCGAATCTGCCGTTTGTGGGCTAATAACTTGCGGGCGCGCTTCGTTTCATGCTGGACCTGGCCGGCGTGCGGGTAACGTGAGATCTCTACCCCGGACAAGATCAACTGCTCAGTCTTGGGATCGATCATCACATACCCCTCCGCCAGTGAAACCTGTCCCAGGCGTACCGACTTAACCTCACTGCCGCGCAGCACGATGCCTACCTCGATCTTTTCGCTGATGTGGTAATCGTGCGTCGCGCGTCGGTTCGCGATGCGTGGGCTAAGATTTTTGGTCTGTGGTCGCTTGGCCATGGAGGGAGATTTTAACTCCAGCGGTCATGGTGGATCCCGGGTAATCGCTGAGTCGGTCGTAGTTCTCGGGCCTGGTAGCGGTAATAGGCCAGAACGAAGAATCGACGATGCCGCATACAAAGATTTCTCTTGGGACGGAGTACTTCTGGCCACGCCCACGTCCTTAGCCCGGCGGGGACCTGTGCCGGTAGGAGTGAGTCGAAATGGCCCAACCGCCATGGCCAGCTTTCATGATCATTATGTCATGTAGCCATTGTCACTTACCTACGCAGAAAGTGGCAAACACCCGACCGATCACGTCATCCGGGGTCAGCTGGCCACCCAGGCCAGCTAATTCGTCGAGTGCAGAACGGAGATGGCTGGCAACCAGTTCATTCGACTCGATCATCAGCTTATCCGGTTCTAGTAAGCGGCGTGCGGTATCTATCGATTCGAGGGTAGCTCGCAACGCAGTTTCGTGACGTGGCTGGAGGACCAGTGAGTCCGCCGCAACGCTTATGCCGCGATCTCCGAGCCGCTCGGCGATCGCGGCACGCAAGGTGTTAAGATTGTGGCCGGTTCGGGCGCTGACGTTGAGCCCGGGACCCGGTCCCAGATCAGATTTCGTGTGCAGGTGAAGTTTCAGCACATCGGCGATGGGTTCTGAGCCGTTCACTACCAGTAGCAGATCGGCCCGTTCGATTGCGCGGCGGGCTAGGCGCTGGATCTGTCGATCCAATGCGGCATCAGGCCGGTCTAGGCCAGCGATGTCCACAAGCATGGTCTCTATGTCGCGGCCTCGCCGATCGGTCAGCTGCAACGACTCTTCCAATACATCACGGGTGGTGCCGGGTTGAGGATCGACTACCGCTCGCTGTCGACCTAGCAGGGCATTGAACAGCGTGCTCTTGCCACAGGAAGGTGGACCCACGAGGACGGTGCGCGGTACCGCTTCGATTGTGCCCCAGGACCGGCTGTGATCTAGCAATTCCGCCAGGCGATGGCGCACTTGGTTGAGATTCTCATCCAGTTCCTTCGGTGCAATCGGTACCACATCCTCTTGGTCCACGAAGTCAATACCCGCTTCAACCAGGGCCAACTTCTGGCCCAGTGTTTCGACGATTTCAGCGGCAAGCGAGCCGAGCATGCCGCGACGAAGCATCTTCGCTGCCCGTAGCTGGCCTTGGCTCTCAGCGGTGATTGTCGCGGCGATCCCCTCAGCCCGGGTCAGGTCGATTTTCCCCGCAGTGTAGGCGCGAAAGGTGAACTCGCCAGGTTCAGCCAGACGGGCGCCGGCGGCAATAGTCTGATGCAGCAGTCGGTCCAGCAACGCAGGGTGACCGGGGACTTGCAACTCGGTAACGCACTGGCCGGTATAGCTGCGAGGCGCGTCGAATCGCATGGCCCAGGCCGGGATGGGTGGCGATTTGAGGTGGACGGGTATCAGATCCCGACTGATCGGGCTGGGGTGAACGAGCGAACCCAAGATTGTTGCTGCCTCAGGCCCGGACAGCCGAATTAACCCACGCAGCGATCGTCCTGGTGGCGAGCTGATCGCTACGATCGTTTCAGCGTGCGTTTCGCGGTTTCTTGCGATTTGTGCTTCCACCAGAGCGGCCCGGCTGCTTTCGCTGCTGCAGCTCTCGCTGCTTCTGCTCCATCGTCTGGGACAATCGGTCCATAAAACCACCAGGTTTGCGTGGCTTTTTCTTGAATAGGGTACCCGAATCTTCCTGCTGCCTGACATGCTTACGCACGAGGTAGCTATCGACTACCCCCGCTCCGGTGGAAGCGAGGATGTACAGCGTCAAACCTGATGGGGCTGAATACAGGAATATCGGGAACAGCAGCACCATGAATTTCATCATCATCTGCTGCTGGCGGGCCTGGTCCGTGGTAGCTGGAGGCGTGGTGAACTTCTGTTGAAAGAAAAAGACTACTGCCATCAGGGGGGGTAGGATGTTCAAGTATTGAAAGTCGAGGGTGATCAGGAAGAGGTTCACGGGCTTGGGATCGGAGAAAATCTGGATGAACCGATCAGGGTCTGACAGGGAGCCCAGAAAACTCCAAGAGCCTC
>CAUZOD010000138.1:0-7638 GCA_963581115.1 Phycisphaerae bacterium
CCGCAGGTGTTCACAGGCAGTATGCAGCCCCTCGGGACTCAGATCGTCCTGATTGAAGTCAATCCCCCCATAGCCGTTAACCTGGATATCAAAATAACCCAATTTTGGTGCTCGCTGCCTGGCCAGCATAATATTACTGATTGCCACAAGGGACTGCGAATCACCTATTTTTCCGGGGACATCCTATTCCCGACACGATGGTTGTAGGAGGCTGTCCCCAACTACGGCCACATCCACGCCCGCTGCTTCGGCCCAACAGGCCAAGGTGTAGTCAGGCACCGACATGTACACCATTTTTTCGCCAGTCTTCTTTGATTCCCGGATCTCGGTGATGCTGCGATTTTTCCGTGCCGGACTGGAATCGGTGGTGGTATTCATGCATGATAATCTCTCTGGTGGTAGTGGCTCGATGCCGGGCGATTTCCTGCTGAAACTGGAAGGGTGGACTTGGGAGCTTGTCCTAATGTACTTGATTACTGTACAGGGAGGTTCGTCAATACCACGACCATGATCGCAGCACAGATTCCCAAACCTTGGCGACGCGTAATCTGTTCCCGCCATAACATCCGACCCGTGACCAAAGTCAAAATGATTACCAGCGGACCACTGGTCGTAAAAAAGACCACTGCCCCCAGAGCCCCCAAGCCCAGCAGGACCAGCACCAGGGCCAAAGCATTGCTCGTGCCGAGGACGAGCCCCCAGGACAATTCCAGTCGATTCGGCCACTTACACTGCATCAGGGCCCAAACACCCGATCCAAGTGCCGCAGCGGCAAATAGACCGACACGATACTGGGGATGGCTTGGCTCCTCCGTAAAGACAGTCACCAGTTTATGGAATAGGTTGGCCAGCCCGGCCATGACAAACAGTAGAAGCAGTACACCATCAGCCTTCAACGTCAACCTTCGGATCTTGGAATGATTGGGGCGCATCAGGTACATGGCCACAGGGATCAGCAGCACCGCAAGCCAACGTAGTGTGCTCATCCACTCTATTGTCGGCCATAACAGGTGAGCCACCACGACCGGTACGATCACTGAAGAACTGGCTAAAGCGATCGAGATTCCGGTGCCAGCGATACGGTAGGCGGCCAGTTGCACAAAAAATGTAAGGACGAACACCGTGCCGTTGGCTGCGCCTAATCCGATTGCTGTCAGGTTAAAAGATGCCGGAACCTCTCCAGGCCAGAAACAAAACAGCAGCGACATAACAGCGGCAATCAGGTAGTTGATCGCAGCGACCAGAGCCATCTTGGCATGACGAATCTGTGCATACCGCATGCCCTGGATGAATACGATTGCGAATAACAGCTGCCCAAAAAGGTAAATCATCAGAATACAGACATAGAGTATTGTGGCGATCAGATAGCGGGAGGGAATAAGAGTTCAGGAATCGGCGGAGCGGGGTCGAAAACAGAAAATTTGTGTTGGCACATGGTAAAAGTCAAACCTACCTCATACACAGAATCAGATGCCAATCGTGCGCATTCCGCCTCGAATGGCTGTCTTGAGAACAGCCTCAGCCACAGACACCGCCTTGATCGCTTCATGGCCCGACGACAGGCAACGTGGTGCTCTTCCGCGAATGCACTCGATGAAATGCCGGGCTTGAGAGACGTACATAGCCATCGGGTCATATGCAAACCGAACCAACTTCTCTTTACCAGCCCCATCCACTCGACAGAAATAACTGTATTCCCCCTTGTCGGCCACCGGAGGTGCCAATCGCCCTGGACCAAAGATCAAGCTCCCCCTCGGCCCCAACACGTCGGCCACATGAGTTCGGCCCTGGGCCCAACTCCAACTGACCATCAGTTGATCGCCGCGGCGATACTCAACGATGGCATTGGCCGTATCGATTGCGGTTGCCTTCGGCACGAGCTTGATTGAATTGGCAATCACCCGCACGGGCTTACCGAAAATCAAATTGGCAAAATCATAGTTGTGAACCGCTGCGTCAAAAAGCGGGCCGCCTCCCAGCCGCCCGTCCATGAACCATCCTCCCGGCCCATGCCCCGAAATCACACAGCGCCAGAGTAGAGGTCGACCCAAGCTCCCATGATCAACAATTTGGGCAAACCGGCCCCAGAAGCGATCAAACCTACGACAATGAGCGACCATCAAAATCTTTCGGGTACGTCGAGCCGCCTCCAGCATCCTTCGGCCATCTGCGGTGGTGCGAGCCATCGGCTTCTCACAAAGCACATGCTTGCCGGCTCGCAAGGCCTCTACCGTGATCCGCTTGTGGTACAGAGTGGGCGTGGCCACGACCACGGCGTCGATCTTTGGATTCCCAAGGATGTCCCCAACTTCCTGGTACGTGCACACCCCAGAAAATTGTCGGGAAAATCGGTCTCGTGCCTGGGGCGAAATATCGGTGCCGGCGACCAGACGGCCTCCCCGGGCGCACAGGAACGCCGCGGCCTGTGCCGAGCCCATGCCTCCCAATCCTATAATTCCAATTCGAACCATAGACGAACGCCCCTTCGCAACACGAACCCGACCAATGTCGGTCGATACCAGGGACTCTCCGCACTTTCAAAAGAAAAATCATAACAATCCCTTTCCATTGCCCCGCCATGCGCCACTTCCTATCGCTTCATGCCTTTGACAGCGTTGCGGAACCTTCAACGCCTCTTGTTCCTATCTCTGGCCCTCGAATCACGGTGCCGGCGCCCTTCGGATCTGCCGTGTCCCCGACGTGACTTCCTGGCTTGGGAACGATCCCGCACCGTGCTGACTTGTGCACCTTCGATGTCCGCCTCACGAACGTCTAGCTCGGCAGCCCGGCTTCTGCCCCGACGAGTTTCAATCAAAGACTTGCGGCGGGAAGCGATTGACCGCTCATCCGTATGACCCCAGCCGCCAGATTGCCTTTTACTCTTGGGATTCTTCTGGCCCTGACGCTGGCGACTAAGCAACCGGGCAGACCCATCATCGCCATCGCGACCTTTTCTATTCTTGCGATGTTGGTCGCCGGAATCATCCAGCCGACGTTTATTTCCCAACGATTTATGCTGGCCCCCACTACCACCGATTGGTGGCCTATCCTTCAGATGGCCAAATCGGCTCGGTCCCTTGTGATCCTGATTTCCCCCCCTCTGGCGCCCTGATTTGGAGGATTGGGTATTCCTGCCACTACCATGGCCATGATCCTGGTGTTCGCCCCGTGACCACGAGTTCTTCGATCTGCGGTACTTCTTGGCACGACGCGTCTTTGAAACAATAGCAATACGGTGGCGATCCTTATTCCGCCGCTTCTCAGCACGCCGCTCATCACGGCGGCGATCATCATCTCCACGATGAAAAAGGCGGGAACCTCGTTGCTCTCCGGAATTGATTCGGTATCCATGTCGCCGAACTCTCCGACCAGAATGGAAGAGATGCGTGGGACCATGGCGCCGGTTCCATTGCTTATGATGAAGCCGGTGGTCGAGGTGATGGTGCCCCGATCGATACCGCAACAAGCCATGCTTGTGGGCCCCATGAAGCCTCTGTGATTCAATGACCCATACGAGACCCACGCCCCCGGTGATAACCGGGTCCACATGAACCTGCGGAGTCACTTTACCGACCCGGGCCGACCGATCACGACTGCAAGCATCAAAGACAACCGCCATGATGCCGCTAAATTGAAGGTATAACGGCTCACCGACTCGAAACGATCGCGATGGTGCATCAGGATCCATAACACCGGCATGATCGAGGTGTGTTATCCGCTCCGGATCTCGTGTCAAGTAAAAAATAATCTCATACTCCCGGGCACCCAGTTCTTGCACACTGAGTTCAGTCAGTTCGCCGTTGGAAAAATCTCTATCGATCAGTTCCCCGATCGGGTTACCGAACAATTCTTCCAGGTCGTCCACAAAATCCAGATCGTGGACGTAGTATGCAAAATCTAGTGCCGACATAGTCCTACCATTGCCACTGACGAAGAGACGCACCTGCGACAATTCCCAGGCATCGGGATTCTGAGCGCAGGCAGATCGTGGTGCCGTACATGCCGTCATCACCAGAAACAAAGGCAGCAACAGAAGCCTCGACTGATTCCACGGCTTAAGACACAGAACTCGGCCGGGCGCTGACTTGGCGGATGGAATTTTGCTGATCATCACCTTGATCCAATACGTCAGTTCCATTACATCACCGCATTGATGGCGCCTTCCGTATTACAGGGCATTCCGTCCGGGTTTGGCTACCCGCACCACCACAACTGGATGTATATCCTCCTCCGATATACGTGTTTAGCGTTCTTATTCGGTTCTGCTGGCCGGGGGGATACAACGGATCATCACTCATGTCTGTTAAGTATGCGGAAACGATCCTTGAAATGGTCTCTGATTAGAAGCCTGCCCACCAACAGAGAGCTCTCCATGCAACGTATCCGAACATGGCCCCACCCCACCCTTCAACCCAGGCAGCCCGACTTGAACCCAAGGCGGACAACCCATGGCCAACGGATTATGCCCTTCTGTCTGAGCACTGTATTGGCACGAAACAGACAACTTACACTGGACTGAGACAACCATACATACACCCGCTGGTGTCAGGTAAAAAATACAACCCGCATAAGTCAGTTGTCCCGATGCGTCTTCCAAGAGCTGCAAAATATTTGACCCCGTGATCAACTGACGTTTTGCACTATCGAGAAATGGCATTTCCTCAAACAGCCAAAAGTCTGGGGAAAGCTCACCCAATCCAAACATGAGGTGAACTCCGATCCCCAGAGCAGCCGGTGCGATCCAAATGCCTCCCACATCTGCTCACAATAGGGCCAAGCCTGTCGGTGTGGATAGTCATGGCCGGGTTCGGTAGCGCAGTAGAATCCGCTCAACATGACGTATACATGATGATATCGCCGAAGGGCAAACAGGTTTTCCAAGGTTCGCTGCGCCGCCTCGATGGTGATCGGCTCTGCAACCCGCAGGGCAGAACCCAGGTGGGAAATAGCCACATGCAGAAACTCATGCCGTGAAAGAATTTTTTCCCATGCCGAGCAACTGGTCCCTTTGAAACGAGTGACAACCAACCAGCAATGCTCCACAAGCCAATCCCAGATCTCATCAAGAATCTGGACAAAGGATTCAACGGTCTCGGGATGCACAACAGTCCCGATCCCGACGAACCCCTGACACCTCCAGGTTTCCAACGTCGACACCAACGGTGGTGTGGCCGGATCCACAAATGCCGTGGGATAGATCCAGGGATAATCCGGCTTCACCCTTGCCAAGTACTGGTGTTGCCACGGTAGCACGGCTCACCCTCATAACCGACCACCAATGCCGCGACCACGTCATGCTCTTTGGCCAATGAGTCATAGCACAACGGTTCATCAATCCGAACACCGGGTCGATTGGGGAAAAAGTTCTCGAAGCCATTCTCGAAAAGATGAATATGTGCGTCGGCACGTTGCATCATCGTCTAAATCATCCGAAAAAGGATTGTTCTGTGAGTGTCGCACGTCCTCCATGAGTGTCAATACGACACCACGTCCGGCATGCGGCCTATGTGATTATCGCCAGATTTCTAGACGTGGTAGGATTCCGATATGGCGTCAGCCATCTGGTCCAACAGCACGATAAATTTTGGATCATCGCTCGTGCCGAACTGGACGAAGGATCCCCTTCGTCGGGAGACGATCTGGCCCCAAGCCACAGGGCATGAAATACGAAGATCGAAACCAATGGCAACCTTGTCCGCAATGGCACGTGGCAACGGTCAAGGTCAATCTTCGAGGGCCTAAAGATTAATCGAATACGCTAGACAGCCCCGCGCATAGAGCACCACATCACCACACCTCCCCACCACAAAAAGAGCCACAACCTGATCTGCCTGGGTTTGGCGCTACTGTGTTTTGGCAGCGTACCCGTATTTTTAAAATATTTCACCACCCTGCTCGACGCTTGGACAGTCAACGCGGTGCGATACGCGGTCGGTGCCACATTCTGGCTGCCATTGGTACTGCATTCCCAGCGAACGAACCCCGCGAATCGTGGCATCTGGCGGGCCGCCCTCGGTCCCGCAGCAGCAAACACCACCTCGCAAGTTGGTTTCGCCCTGTCACCTTATTACGTTGATGCTGGAATAATGGGTTTTCTTCTTGAAATGTCATTTCTATTCACAATCGTGATTGGATTCCTGCTGCTGCGCGATGAACGACGACTTGCACGACATCCGCTGTTCTGGTCCGGATCACTGTCCCTAATCGCTGGCGTCATGGCCATCTACCTTGGGGGATGGGGTCATAGCGCGATTTCAGCAATCGGCATGGTGGTCCTCCTGATCACAACGGCCTGTGGCGGGGCCTATCTGGTGCTGATCCGCACGTCCATGCAACAATACCCGGTACAACTCAGCTTCGGGGTAGTAAGTATCTATACAGCGATCACCCTGTTGGTCTTGATGGCTCTCTTCGGTGATTGGGGGCAACTGGCAGTACTTGCTGGACGCGATTGGGGTTGGTTGGTTCTCTCGGCGATCCTGGGTATTGCCTTTGCCCATGTACTGCTCTACCAAATGATTCGCAGCCTCGGCCCGATCGTCAGTGCTGGTGGCATCTGCCTGGTCCCGCTGGTCACCGCAGCAGGTGCGTATGGGATCTTGGGAGAAATGATGACACCGCTGCAATGGACCGGCGGCACCATTATGCTCCTAGGGTGCTTCTGCTTGGTATTCGCCAAAATGCATGTGGACCTCCCATCCGGCTCCGACAATCGCTAGGCACCACCTGGTACACCGGCATGGGAATATCAGTTCATACTTGTGCAAGAGCATACGGGAAAATGAAGATTGATCAGGCCAAGGTGTTGATTGAACGTTGGCGTGTGTAGTACACACGATCTGTCCGCACATCGCATGGAGTGCCCGC
The DNA here is from genome assembly GCA_963581115.1 of Phycisphaerae bacterium. Classification (GTDB taxonomy): domain Bacteria; phylum Planctomycetota; class Phycisphaerae; order Phycisphaerales; family Phycisphaeraceae; genus CAUZOD01. Next base: position 6,868 of record CAUZOD010000138.1, read on the forward strand.
CCCCAGCACCCAGAGTGGATTCTGGTTGAAGAGCCGTGCTCCGCTATGCTCCTCGCGCCTCTTAATTCCCTCAACAACGCCATTCGACTAACATGGATATTGGTACAACAATTGGGCAGGTCAATAGCTACCGCAATAAATGGCACAAGCGGCCCACGTGCGCCAAAAACACTGAAGAACTGATAAATGGCAAATCTCAAACTGGTAGTCACGCCCGTGTGCTGCTATTTGTTTTTAACAGCTGGATGGTCCGCGGGACAGGCAGCAGATTAAGAGCCGACTGTATCAGAATCATCTCCAAAAAAATCTGTGACCGACAAAGCACGCATCGGTCCAATAGTGGGTGGACCCTACAAAATCATTGCTGCAGATTTTAACAGAGATGGAACATTCGACCTCGTGACTGGAAACCAATACGATCTCGCTTTTCTTAGGTAACGGAGATGGAACGTTTCAACGGGATACTCTGTATGACGGTGGCACAGATCCTTCATTCCTCGCCGTAGGTGACGCAAACAACGACAGGCATATCGATTTCGTTATCACGCACTGGACACAGGACTTTATCTCCGTGTTTTTAAACCGGGGTGACGGAACGTTCTTCACAGGGACGCCTTACAATGCTGATTTGGGAAACTACGGCCTTACCCTCCGCGATGTGGACAAAGACCGAAACCTCGACGTGATCACAGCGAACTATCGATCTCGGAGCATTTCGCTGCTCAAAGGCAATGGTGACGGAACCTTTCAACCCGCCACCACTACGCCCCA
>CAUZOD010000139.1:0-7607 GCA_963581115.1 Phycisphaerae bacterium
GGGCAGTCTTCCAACCTCCATCACGTGTCAGTTCATTTGCAGGGAAAAACCCCTTCAGACCCGAAATAATTAACCCCAATGTCGTTTCAGCCACTCCGATCGCCAGCGCCCCCCGCGTACTTGCAACCCGAATGCCGCGCCTCCACGTTGAATCAGGAATAAGATGCTTGACTGAACCAGCGGCATGCACAATCAACTGTAAGCGACAGGCTTTATCCAGCATCACTTCGGTCAGCGCCGGCGTGCTCCAACCCGTGACCAAGCAATCCATCTCTGCTGCATGCTTGCGCCATAACGACGCCAAATCTTCGTCACTCTCTGCGCCGCTAAGTACCACCTCATGCCCTGCAGTCAACCGGTCGAGATCTGATTTCCGGAAGCAGCGTGCCTGCATCGATGCAGGCAGAAAAAACAATATTCTCATCGGCCAATCCTTCCCGCGGAATTCCGCCAGAATGCATACCCGAAGATTCAGGGCCAGCAGTTGCATCGGATTCTAGCACCATGACAGGACATCTCGTTTTCAGGTATCTCCAACCCCCAAAACACCTTTCGAATTCTGGGGAAGCCGTGCCGCAGCGAGAAGGTGTTACCGTCCGGTGTCTCTGCCACTGAACATTAATAGGTGCACAAGACGCTCCTGTGCGCTACGGCCGCAATGATGCCGACCGCTATAGCCTTCCGTGGACCGACACTGACCGACTGAGAATCGCTGCCGCCGGGGCCCAATCCCAATGTACTGAACGCCTCTCTGGAACCACCGATGCTCCGCCTCGCATGGAGCCAATCATGACCATAAGATAATAATTTACAGTATATTATAAATATTATAATTAATTTATGTGGATTTTTTCTGTGTTTCCAGTATCCTAATATGTAGAAATTTGGAGGTGAAATGGCTTTATATCAGATCCCGCCGTACCCTGTGCCATGAAAATAAGTCACAGGAATTGCGTGATTATCGACCCAAAGCGTGGTCGCGGAAAAGTGATGGCAACGCCGTTGGCAATGGAAAGCTCCGGGTGACCGACACTTGTTTTCCTGATAAGGATCTGCCTGTGAGACCCCTATTCAATACCGCACTGCCCACTAATTTGATGTCTGACACATACATAGCCGCTCCACCAAATTGTTTGATTTTATTTTTTAAGAGGAATCGCCAATGTTTTTTCGCCCAATATTTTGTTTCTTGGTTATGACGACCGTGATCGCAATGACTATCTCTCAGTCACAAGCCGCCACCGTAGGGCTGTGGTTGTTTGAAGAACTTCTTGATACGAACCCGACGGAAAGCGATGGAGAGCGAGTCTTTGATTCATCGGGCAATGAACTGCACTTCACCAAATCCGGTAAAAATGGGTACCTAGAACTTTCCAGCGATGTCCCCCCAGGTGCACCAGCCAACTCCAACTCATTGGACTTTACCGCTGCCGCGCAAACGGATACACCCAGCACGGATCTGCTGTCGATCGGCAAGACCGGTCAGATCACAATTGAATTCTGGTACAAGACCCAGCTAACGGACACTATCCGCAGGATAATGGCCCAGGAGAACTACTACCCAGACGGCCCCTGGCACTGGTGGTCCCTGGCCCAGGCTCTGCCCAATCCTTTCCCCGGCACCGCCAGTCCCATTGACTTTTATACTGCAAGACCACCGCGAGAAGGTACCACCGAAGTTTTTCACGAAGCGCGATACAAAAGTGAAGATTCTTTCCTGGACCAGAACCACGAACAGTGGATCCATATAGCGACCACTGTGGACGGTTCCGGCACCATGCGAATGTACCGCGATGGTGTGCTGGAGGATGAAAAAACCGGCTACGACTCTTTCGAGCCCCAGACTTCTACTTTGCGGCTGGGCTCGAATAATCCTGTTGGTGGCCGAACCGGCGACTTCCTGATAGACGATCTGCGGATTTCAGATGTGGCGTTGTTGCCCGGCAATGGAACCGGGGTGGACGAACTGGCCTGGAACACCTCGCTTTCCGTGAGTCAGAGTTGGCATCACCCAACGCTGATGGGTGATGCCAATAATGATGACCAAGTCACCGGCGGCGACCTGATTGCAGTCCAACAGAATTTTGGCAGTGACTATACAAACGGAACCTGTGATGGTATGGGACTCGGTGATGCCAACGACGACTGCCTGGTGACCGGTGCAGACCTGATTAGCGTGCAACAGAATTTTGGCAACCTGATTGGCCCGCCTGCCTTGCCCGAGCCGACGACGGCACTACTGCTGGGCGTGTTCACTTTTGTACTCGGCTGGCGCCCTGCTAACACGCACAATAGTGCATAATCAAGATGGACACGATCGTACCGGAAAGATGAACATATTTGCAAAGATTGGCACACAGGAAAGGAGAAAACATTAGACATGGTTTGATCTTGGAGATGGAGACTCATACATCCCCATCAGGCTAACAACGTGTTTGTATTTTGATTTCTTTTATACAGGAGGACTTCTAATGAGGTTTCGTACAAATTTCGGTCTATTGGCGACAGCAGCGATTTTCTCTCTGACTATTGCGCAAACGCAAGCTGCCACAACTGGATTGTGGTTGTTTGACAGCATGACTACTACCGATGGCGGTGATCAATTCGCTGATTCCTCTGGCAATGATCTGCACTTCACCAAGGGAAGTGCCACCGGAACAGCGATCCTTTCGGATGATGTGCCCCCGGTTGCACTATCCGGATCCAGTTCACTCGCCTATACCTTTGGGAATAGCGTTGATACGCCCAGCACGGATCTGCTGTCGATCGGCAAGACCGGTCAGCTTACAATTGAATTTTGGTACAAGCCCCTGTTGACGGACTCCACCCGCAGGATATTGGCCCAAGAGAACCACTACCCAAACGCCCCCTGGAACTGGTGGACCCTGGCCCAGATGTACCGCGAAGGCCCAGGCAGCCCGATTGATCTTTATACAACAGTAGACCCCCCAGGGGGTACTGGTATTGATGATCGTCGACACAAGAGCGAAGATGCTTTTCTGGATGCAGACAATTCCGAGTGGCTCCATTTTGCGGTCACCGTGGACGGATCTTCTGGCGCCATGCGAATGTACCGTGACGGTGTCCTGGAAGATGAAGGTGGCGAGTACTTCGGCCCTTACGCCAACATGACTTCCACCCTGCGGTTGGGATCAAATAATCCTAACAATGGTAAAAAGGGCATGTTCCTGATGGACGAACTGCGAATCTCAGACGTTGTCCTACTACCGGGCGATGGCACTGGCAATGGTGAATTGGCTTGGAATGCGAGCCTTGTGCCCGAACCGGCCTCACTCGTGATGCTCGGTCTCGGCAGTCTCGCTTGCTTCTACCGCAGGCCCAGGTAAGGATGCGGCATAAATAGTATTTCCACACTGCCAGGTGGCCGAAAGGCTCCCTGACAGATTCAAAGCTTATAATAGTGCGATGTTGGGATTCCTCGGTACCCGGAGTCGCGCTATGCCCAGATCAATGCCCAGATCAATGCCCAGAGCATTTACCTTGATTGAGTTGCTCGTAGTCATCTCAATCATTGCATTACTGATTGCGCTGCTGCTGCCTGCCTTGCAACAGGCTCGCGAGTCGGGGCGGTCCGTGCAATGCATGAGCAATCTTCGCCAAATTGACCTCGCCAACGTTAGTTATCTCAATGACAACGATGATTACATGACACCGTTCTGGAACAGAGATTCTAATAAGACATTCGAGGAACTCCTCGAACCCTATCTGGGCAAGAAGCCAAGCCCAAAAGAAGGACAGCCTATTGTTTATTGCCCGACGAACGAAGCTAACGGCAATCCGCCGGCAGGTGGGTTCCCCTCCACGGGCCTGAAAGGATGGTCCGGGTACAGTTTTGGCTATCTACTTAACGCCCAGGTGCACGGAGCTGTGACGATTCCCAGTTATAACATGCAACCAGTACGAATTACCGAGGTCCTTGCACCAAGCCTTGTCCTACAGATCAATGATATAAAGCCGCGGGGAGCGAAATACCAGCCACCTGTTTCGGGCATGTACAACCTGATTTACTTTGATCCGGCAGGATGGCTTGTCCTCGGTACACCTCACTCCAAGGCTGGCAACGTCCTGTTCGTGGATGGGCACGTAGAAAGTTTCCGTGGCGATAAGGTGCTCCCAGTGTGTTCGCGACGTGACCAACGAACGGTGTACTCGGACCAATAGTCACCGGCACCGCCACGTCCACAGCCCCGCTCGCTAACGCGTAGCACCATCCGCTGTAAGCAATCTGCATTGATGATCAACTAGCAACCCGTTTAGACACATTTTTCTTATGGACCAACGCACCATTGCCACAATCGCGCTGAGCAACCGAGACTTTGCCAGCTTGGAGAAAAAACTCAAGGAAGCCGTATCTTGGATCGCATTGGCTGCCGCACAAGGTGCGGATCTGGCCGTTCTTCCCGAAGCGATCAATCTTTATTGCGGTGATGGCCCGGGGAATACAAAACAGCTGGCGTATGAAGATGTGGCGATGGATGATTGGCAAACGGCGGCATTGCCGCTAATCGAAGCGGCTCGAAAATATCGTATTGCCGTGACTGTCCCGATCCTCACCCGCGAGCAACACCCAACCAACAACGAGAGTTGGATTACCAATTGTTTTTATCTGGTCGACCGTGACGGAATAACCGCCGGACATTATCAGAAGATGTATCCGACACCCGAAGAGATGGACTGGCACGTACGCCCCGGGCCCACACGACCGGACCTGATCAAATGGGACGGTCTCCAAGTTGGGGGAGCGATCTGCTTCGACACCTGCTTCCAAGAAGTCTTTGACGCCCAAGCCCATGCCGACCTCTTCCTGATCCCCAGCCTCTGGCCAGGTGGTAGCCAACTTGACTACTTTGCCCGCCGCTACCATGCCCCCATCGTGCTAAGCTACCCTGCATGGAGTCGAATTATCGATCTGGATGGTCGTGAACTTGCCGCCGGTGGTTACCGCCATGAAACGCTCCGATTTGGTTTTGGCACGCCGATCTATTTGGCAACCATTAATTTCGACCGCGCCGTCCTTTACGGCAACCATAACCAGGAAAAGATCATCGACATACAGCGAGCTTACGGATCCCAGATCTCCGTTACCTTCGATCAGCCCAACGCGACATTTCTTCTCGAATCCCGCTCCCGGCACGTGAGTGTGCAAGAAGTTATCAAACGTTTTGATCTTATTGAACACCATATTTATTTCGATCAGTGTCGCGAGTCGTGCAATACCCATCGCCGGCCAAAGAATGCCGACGCTCACCAGGGGGATTGATTTTGCTTTCAGTCACACAGCGAGCCGTTATAAATCTGCAGAAGCGATGCTTCGGATCTGGGGTTCTGCAGGACTACCTGCCCAATAGCATGTCACACCGACGAAATTCGTAACAAAGGAACCGATTATGCAGATTCCGAAAAGAACGCTGGGTCGCACCGGGCTCGAAGTAACCGTGCTGGGGTATGGCGCGATGGAGGTAAGGGGTCCGCGTATCTGGGACGGGCGGTCGTGCAGTGACTCACAGGCGGATGCCGTTCTGACGGCCGTTGTCGATGCCGGGATCAACTTCATCGATACCGCAAACGACTACGGCATGAGCGAGATCTTCATCGGCCGCTTTCTAGCAGAACGGCGCAAGGAGTACTTCCTTGCAAGCAAGTGTGGCTGTCACGTCCAGTATGCGGGGGATCACGACGAAACAGTGCATGTATGGACCCGCGAGAACCTTCTCCGGGGCGTTGCAGAATCGCTTCAGAAGATGCGAAGAGAGTCCATCGATCTGCTGCAATTGCACAATCCGGACGTCGAAACATGCGAGCGGGCCGGATTGGTGGAAGTGCTTCAGGAGATTCAAGCGGGAGGAGCGGCACGCTTCATCGGGTGTTCCTCCACCTCACCGGATTTGAAGACGTACATCGACTGGGGGGTTTTCGATGTGTTCCAGATTCCATACTCGGCGCTGGATCGCCAGCATGAAAACCTAATCAGTGAAGCGGCCAACGCCGGTGCCGGCGTCATTGTCCGGGGCGGTGTGGCGCGCGGCGAACCGGGGGCCGGCAGGGGTACCCCTGACCGCTGGGCAACTTTCGAGAAAGCGAATCTAGACGAGTTGCGTGAGGGCGGGGAAAGCCGAACTGCGTTCCTGCTGCGTTTCACACTTAGCCATCCACACTGTCATACGACCATTGTGGGGACACTCAGCCCCGACCATCTGCAGGAGAACATCCGTACCGCCTGCCGCGGACCTCTGCCCCCGGACGTGTACAGGGAAGCCATCGATCGCCTCGATGCCGCCGGTGAGCGGCCGGCAGACTGAAAAGATCACGAAACGTTAAATCGTCTATTTCTTCACATTAACATGGACCGATGCGCCCATGGACCAGAAGCTGGCCTGACACGCTGACGCTGGGTTACGGGCAAGGATAAATCTCCCTCGTCTTAAACCATAGATCCAACGGACTTGTTAAGATTTAAATTCTGCTTAAAGGGAATGCAATCCAGGTTTTCCTGCCGGGTTTGTTTATCCTCATGCCAATCATAACCTACTGCAATATCCCGTTGAGTCCATCGGGCGTATAAAAACCCAACCTTTCTTACTGAATCCTTCTCTCTACCTTTATACTAATCACATCAAAATCCATTCGGTCGGAGCCAGACATAAATCCAATTCTCCGAATTCAGATCGACCGACAGCTTCCCTTCGGCTGACATTTTGACTGGATTGTTGGTCAAGATGTCAAAGACGTCAAGAGATCTTTCCTGCAAACGAAGTCTGTCCAGGTCAAACTCGACGGTGACCCTCTGTTTGTCACGGCTCAAGTTGGAGATAAACGCAAGCACGCCGTTGTCCTTATGTTGTAGAAGCGTCACGTAACAATGCTGCGGCCTGACCCGAACGTAGTCCTGGTTTTCCCAGTAGTAAAGCTTCTGCGCCTCGTGTGCCTGAAACTGATCTCGCATCTTCCACAGCTGGCTCATAAATCCGAACCATTCCTTGTCCTGGGTGCGGGGCCGGACCGGCACGTCATGCAGGAGGGAAATCGCCGACACCTTCTTCATGCCACCGACCGGGGATGGCCCGCCCCCCAGGAGGCGATACGCCAGCATCTCCGTAGGCACGCCGATGGGCAGTCCCATGAATTCGGCGCGAAACATGTCCAGAGGCAGTTCCCCGGAAATATATCCATCCGGAGCTCCGGTGTGTTTGAGGTGATTCCAGTGTTCCCCGGTCCACAAAATGTCGGAAAAGCTCATCCCCGCGGTGTTCTGCCCGAACGAATGATGCAGATCCACGATACCCTGGGGCCGTCTGCTCTTAACCGTGACATAAATGCGCTTCAGCAGTTCCCGGTCATCGAAGACCGATAGGTCGGGTGGATCGTGCCGCCTTCCGCCACGTATCCACAGCCGTGCAGCTGGTTGGCGCACGGCAGGTGGATGAATCCGGTGCCATCGAGATACACACCATCATCACCGAACGTCTGTAGGCGCTGACCAAGGCGTGACCCATGCGTCCTGAGTCGCCTGGCTCTTAGAGCAGTAGAACAACCGTCCCCTGCAGATGGCTGGCACCAAGAACGACGTTGGGCGGTCCGTGGTAACC
>CAUZOD010000140.1:0-7478 GCA_963581115.1 Phycisphaerae bacterium
AGCGGGTGCTTGATGCAAAGAATATGTACCACGCTCGCATGGGCATCGTGCTGGGCTGGATACCTGAAGATCCTCATGCCAGCGATCGTTGTTCTACCTGGGCTTATTCTCTTTGCGCAGTATCCCGAGGTCCTGCAGCAACCGTGGAGCGCGATCCGCACGGAAGCAGACAGGGGCTACGTGCATATGCTGCAAACGCTCATCCCGGTGGGACTGCGGAGCCTGTTTTTGGCTGCGATTTTTGGGGCGATCCGATCGGCGGTGAATTCGGTTCTTAATTCAACGGATACCATTTTTACTCTTGACATCTACAAGCGGTTATTGAACCCCAATGCTTCGGAAAAACACTTCGTCCGCGTGGGGATGGGGCCGTCGGTGGTCATTCTTGCCATTTCGATTGTCTTGGCCGGCTTCATCAATCGATTGGGCGGGAGTCTGTTTGTCTACATCCAAACGCTCTACGCCTTCTTCGCGCCACCGTTTATCGCTGTCTTTTTATTAGGCGTCTTCTTACAACGCATCAATGGTGCCGGCAATGTGGCCGCGATTTTCTCGGGTTTCGGCCTGGGAATCGCCATGAAAATCTACATACAGCAGCAGTACTTCTGGCACCCGACGTGGATCGAGGCCGTTCGCGATGCAAGCTATTATCAACTGGGCATTCTGCGTCTCTATCTGCATCGTGGTGAGCCTGGCTACTCCACCACCACAATCAGAACAGGTCACCGATCGGCTTACTTTCAACTGGAAGCGGCTCAACATTCTGAATGATCTTGGGGATCGGTGGTACATCCATGTAGTACTTGGCGGGCTATCTTTGTGGCGATTATCGTCGGTTTGCTGGTTACTTTTTCGGGTTTGGTGCCACGTTAGCGCGACGCGAGAGTTCTCAAGCTACTCAGCGAGCGAGAGCTCAATCAAACCTTGTGGTACGCGGAGGTGTCTGGGTGTAAGCCCGGGCTTGCCCTTTATATTGACGGGGATCTGGATGCGATGGAACTGCTTATGAAACCCAAAACGCTTTGTGAAGACTCCAACATAAGATTCTGTTCATCACGAATATGTTTCAATCAACGATCTTGTTCGTCAGAAAGGCGTTGCCGCCATCCCTGATTAACTCCCCAGTACACATAAACGTTGCTCCGGGCGTCACTCCTCAAAAATAACCTGCAATCTCTGAACACACTCACCGATTTTCTGTTCACCAGGTGGACGACGGTTCGAACACAGCCCGCAAGCGACAGAAGTCCCCCGGTTGATCCGATCGTATTTGTGGTCATGACACTGGGCACGCTCCAATTGGAGTCCCAGCAATACATCGTCAACTGTTGATGTCCTACCCATCCTCCACAGATCGCCGCCTTAATTCATTTTCTTGATGCGATCAAGGTAACCGGCAAGGCGCTGGATCTGGGCTTCGGACAGGTCATCGGCAACGCTCATCTCCGTGGACTGCTGCACGATGGCTTCCAAATCGGTGATCAACTGCTGCCGCTCCGTCTCAAGACCGTCAAATTCGGTCTTGATCTGCGCCGCTTGCTGCGGTGTCAGGACATGAGAGTGGGCATGGAGTACCGCAACCGTATGAGCACGGCTGGAAGCCGACGCAATGTGTTCACTGACGATATGAGCCTGATCGCCCAGAGCGCTAAGCCGATCAGCCTGAATATAAGAAACAAGTTTTCGCGTGGCTTTGCCCTGCTGTGCCGCAGAATCGGCCTTTTGCAATAAACCGACCGCTTGGGCAGCCCGGCCACCTGCTTCGGCAAGCCTAGCCCGAACCTGCTTATCGTACTCCTGTGAAATTTCTTTAAATTCTGCAAGCAGCTTCGTCTGGGCAGCGGTTTGGTCACTGCGAGCTGTGACCAGACTGGCACTACGCTGCCGCCCCAGATCTTCGGTCACCGAAATGCGATGGGCCAGATCCTTGATCACATGGCTGTGGGCATCGAGCTCAGTCTGATCGACCTGAATTGCTACCCGCAACATGTCCGCCTTGGCCTCCTGCAGATCGGCCGCTGAAGAGGCCACACTGGAAGTCAGTTCCGTCTCCGCCGCCTTGCTGAGTAAGTTGTAATGGTCGTCTCCCTCAACAAGAAACGCCTCCTCCTTCAGACCGCGGGCCAAAACCGCTCCTTCCTGGGCGACCTGGCGATGTTCCTGCTGCTGAATCTCAATGGCACCAAGGGCCGCCTGCAACTCGGCAAGCTTCTGCTGAATCTTGCCGCTGCGCTGGCGTTGGCTGTCCAATTCGCTACGGAGTTCCTGCAGCAGTGCCGACACATCGCGACTGGATAGCTGTGCGCGAACATCGGCCTCAGAGACAGCGCCGAGCAACCGTAGCATGGATGCCGCTCTCGCTCGAAAGGCTGCATCCGCAACTGTGGCCAGACGCGTCCGGTGACGTGCAGAAGATAGCTCGATCAGTGCCAATTGACGATTCGCCACAACCTTCTGCCCGATGGTACCGTTCTGGATCACGCTCTTGAGTTCGGGAACCGCCTGATTGAGTTCCGCGTCACGATGAACCTGATGATCACCGTCCTGTTCGCTGAACCCCCGTTCAGCATGGTCGATCTTGTCCATCGCAGACTCAAGATCTACTTGAGCCGAACCCTGACCACGGCCGCAAGAAGTCAGGGCCATCGCAAATAGCGCCAGAAGAAACGGGGCAGATATTCTAAGCACGGTTAGATCCTTTATGATCGATTGTTGGGGCCAAGGTCTAGACCCAAGTTTTATCAAAAATCCTCTGCGGGGGCTCTAGTCGTTGGGATGGAGAATCGCGCCAAGCGATTCTCCATTCTATCCCCGCTACTACGGGAGATCTTCCTTCTTGTCTGTATTGGTTTGTTCTAGTGTCTCGCTGCTGGGGTGAACTTCGGTTTCACCAAAACCAGGCCACTGGTATGTAACCCCATAGTTCGGTAAGGGTTCGTAGAGCTGGGTAATCCAGTCAACGTACTTTAAAAAAGCTTCATCGTCCGGCCCGGTAAATCGTGGCCGCCAGCCTTCGAACTCTGGCGCCGGATGGATCGCTGCATCGCGAGGCAACCCCCACTGCAATAGTAAAGAACGCTGGGGCATGGCCCGATCGATCATGGGCAGACCAAGGTATTCGTACATCGAGAGAATATAAAAATTGGTATATGCCTCATGAATCTGGTTCGGCTGCTTGCCAAACAGGTATAGGCCTGGCACCTGTCCCTGTCCGAAGTGCCTGCGAAAATATCGGGCAACGTAAGCCCCATTGATAAAGCGACGGAACTGGGCCATCGCCGGCGGATCGTCACGGACCACGATCTCACTGTACAGTGCTCGGGCCCGAACCTTAAAGAACAGCTGTAGTTGCTGGTACGCCTTGAGTGCACGAAATTCGTTCTGCGCCTTGCGCCCCTTGGGCACCATCTCTTCGCTTGCGTAATTCTTGAAGAACTTATCCAGCGTGTCACGTCGCACCACAACCCGCGGTCGTGCCTGCTCCAAGTCGGCTGGCAACTCCCATAACTTGACCAGATTAACCTGATCATCAGTTAGAAGCTTCGACTGCTTCTGTGAATCCGATTGAGACCCACGCACGGTTGCGTTGCTTGGACTACCCCCGGCGCGACCCCGACGATCAATGCTACTGGTCGTCCCAAACTGCAGCTTCTGGCGCTGCTCGATGCTGGTGATCAATTGCTGTACCCGGCCGTGATCCGGGTTCTGCTGCCGCAGAGGCAACAGAACCTCCAGCGCCAAGTCATAGGCTTCCAGGTCGGCCATCTCGCGGGCCAAAGAAAATCGGCCCGCCAAATCATCTGCATTGAGCTCCGTCTGGCGAGCGGCATAGATTTCCATGGCACTCTTTTCGTACTCGATCTTTTCTATCTGCTTTCTAGAGATGCGAGTCTCAATGCCTGAGATGCGCAGGACCAGAGCGTCCGGCATCTCTGCCACCAACTGCCCCCGAATTGCCAGACCACCCTTCCTGGTCACTACTACATTGGTTGCAGCGGTCCCATCTGAGGCCATCGCCAGCATAATCCATAGCCCAACCAGGAGCAACGCAATGCCGCAAACCGTTGATCGCATGCTGGACTCCAACGCGGTGCCACCATCAGCAGTGAAGGTTGCGATGGTACCAAATTGGATTATATGTGATCGGACACCACCCGGAAACAATCGCCAGCCGGAAGGTTATTAGACGCCAGTGGGCGGTCCAGCCATGGTATTGTGGTGTGCCAATCGGGTTTCGTATCAGCCCGCTCGTCATGAGCAGGCGGTGGTCTCATCCTGGCAATGGCTCCATACCCGACCCAAACGGCTTGAAACAAGTGGTTTGGCCTCTGTCATATCGAGGTTCCCCGCCCGACAAACGCTGCCGATCTCAGACTTCAACCGGAAACATACTGGAATAGGACCACTGGGCGCACTGCAGGGGATGCGTGAAAACCCCAGGCTAGATATCTTCTTCGTCATCTTCTCCCAGCAGGTCCTGAACCAATGTGATCAATCGTTCCAAGCGAACCGGCTTGAGCAAGTAACCGTCCACGCCGAGTGCCTCGGCGTATTGCTGGTGACGTTTTCCCTCATTGGCTGTCACCATGACCACATGCGGTGAAGCCTCAAAGGTCTTGATCTTCTCGAGTACAAGGAATCCAGACCGCTTCGGCAACATCATGTCCAAAACGACCAAGTCCGGTGGATCGACCTCACAAATCCGCACTGCCGAGTTTCCGTCCCCACATGTCTGGGTTAGGGCACCTTCAGCTTGCAAAGCATTGTCAATCGCTGCCCGTACCTCGCTATCGTCATCGACGATAAGAACCTTGTAACCTTCGAGGCGCAACTGTTCGAATTGATCAACCATAGAGCTTCCTTTCAACCCAGATAAATGCCACAACTTGTCGACAAACTAAACCGTACCAAATTGTCGCGGAGTTGGCCCGACAGGTCAACACTCCAGCCGTACACCCACTGCAAATTTCAATAGTAATTGCCGGCATATCTTGTCCAAGAGGCCAAACTACAATCGCAGTACCTGTCGAAAACCGCCACTCCTTCTAACTCTGTAGCTGCGGATGCAAAAGCGGGTCCAGTTGGGCCTGATCCATCCACGGAAGTTGCTCCAGATTGCGATGTAGCTTGGTCGGCATGGGCCGACCAAGGCGCTCGTGCCGAGGACGGCTTTTCCAACGCCGGTGCATCCACAAGTACTGTTCCGGGCGCATCTGCACCATGGCTTCAATCGCCCGAGTGTAACGCGCGGTGATGTAGTACAGCGGATCAGGCTGATCGTGCCACTCATGTGGGAAGATCACGTCAGTCTCTCCGGTTTCAAAGTGGAATCCTGGTCCGATACGATGGGTGTACCCACAGATAATCGGCACGTTCTGATTCATGGCGAGTAAACCAATTGACTTATAGGTGCTGGCCAAACGGCCAAAGAAGGGCACGAATAGTCCCTTTTCCCCGGCATTCTGGTCCGCAATGAACGCCAGTGCCCCGCCGCGAGCCAAGGTGTTCAGCATACGGTCGGTCGCCCCCCACTTGGTGATGACATGCATACCCTTGGCCTCACGAATGCCCATGAGCCAGTCATTCACCAACGGATTGTCGATCGGCCGAGCGATTGCCTCCAGGTCGTAGCCCCCCGCCCCTAACATGGATCCGAGCACCTCCCAGTTGCCCACATGACCACTAAGCACGATCACGGGCTGCCGGGCATTGAGCAACTCGTTGCAGCGGCCCAGTTTGTTCATCGCCACACATTGGGTAAAGGTCTCATAATGAAGCTTGCGGGGCATGAAACAGACCTCAGCCGCAAGAGTGACAAAATGCTCAAAGGACCGTAGAGCTACCCACTCAACCTTTGTGTCGCTGAATTCGGGAAATGCCCGCCGGATACTTTCCAAAGCACGCCGCCGATGGTGCGTGTCTATAGCATAGAGCCCTCGCCCAACCTGTGAGGCTGTGTGTTGATTGGTTTCAACATCGAACATCATCATCGCCATCGCCGCCAGTCTTGCGGCTAGGTACTGCGCCCAGGTCGTGATGGGGCCCCGATTCTTGGACATAGCAGTAGAATAGATTACAATAGACCGTAGTATAGAATCACGTCAACCCGGAAGGCTCACAACCTCTTCGAGACGGACATCGTCACCAAGTGGCTCCTGCACAGGTCCGATCAGATCCCGACCCACTCCCATCACCTTCGTGCCTCTAGCACATCGCATGCAAAAAATATTTCGCACACTACGAGCGGGCTAGGCCGTGTGAGACTCTGCTGCAAACCCCACGACACCGCTATCGCTCGTAGTATCCGACCAAAGCCAGAAAGCGATTCTGATTCAGAACGGGGATTCCCAGCTTATCCGCCTCGCCCTTGAGTTGAAGCCAGGTCTCAAACTGCTTCGTCATCTGGACAAACTCTTGAATCTTCTGGGGATTCGTCTCACCCGGAGCCGGATCTCTCGGTTGCGGTGGTTCGGCACCCAGAACAACGAAGTCCACGTCCGGGCTCATCTCTTCGACCAGCGTTCCGCCCCAGCGGGCGACCATTGCTTCGATCCGCTTGCGATCTGCCCTATTCGAATCGCCATCGGTTCCGATGTTGAAATCGCCAAAGACGATAAACTTGAGCTGAGTGTTCACGTCGTAGACTAGATTAACAATGATGTCACCATTCTTGATGTTCGCCCTACGGTCGATATGAACCACGCGTGCAATCGCATGCGTGTCGTCCAGATTGATTACCTCGATAGTGGCCTTACCTCGCAACTGGTCATATTCGTCCAGCTTAACCACGTGGTCAGAATTGAAGACCTCGAAAGTCATGCCCAGCATCACCCGATCGTTACGACCTCGATCGATATAAACCTTGTTATCCTCGGAGATACTTGAAACGATCCGCCCATCAGCAGCAGTGATCGGGGCAACCTCGAATCCGGAGGCGCCAATCACCTCATCGAGCTTGCGTTTCAGATCCACGATCTCACGACCCTTGCCTACGATGATCTGGTCCCGCTCATCGATCGCGATCTGCATTTCAGTGCGCAGCTGAGAGAAATCTGCCTGAAACCTCCCATCCATGGCGTTAATCTTGTCAAGGTAGGTCTGGGCATCGCCGACCACGGCTTCAACCTGCTGAGTCAGAGCCCATTGAGCCATATCGAACGCCTGCTTGACCTCAGTCTTCTGTCGCTCGGCAGCATGGGCGCGGGCATCCGCCTCATCACGCTCCTGTTCAGCATTCTCAGCCCGATCAATAGCCGCTTGAAACTCGGCGCGCAGCCGCTTGACCTCATCCAGTAAAGTGCCGGGCACGCCCGCCTCCTCAACAGTACTCTTGAGGCCCTCGGCCGACACCTGTGGGTCGCCGCTAATCATATTTTTCAGACTCGTGGTCTCGCCCAAAAGCTGGCCCACTACCGTGCCCTTGGAACGATCACCCAAGAGGCCCTGAACCACCGACGAACCCTGTTCTGCCGATGTCA
>CAUZOD010000141.1:0-7344 GCA_963581115.1 Phycisphaerae bacterium
CAATACAGTTGCCAGTTGGTATGATGCAGCCCAGACCCCAGAACAGAAACACCGATTACTCGCGGTGGCCCGTCATCACGCCTTGCGGCACCTGCGTCTGTCCCGAGTCCGTGCGCATGATACAGGTGCGATCGGTCTAACCCACGACATCATTTTGCCCTCCGAGCATCATGAATTGAAGACTTCCGCTATCCATGTAATGCACACCTTGGCGGGATTCCCAGGCCATTTGCATTTGCGTCCCGACGATCTGATCGTGGCGTTCGACGGAAATCCGTTGCCAGAGGATCTAGGGCGGGCCGGTTTCAACAAGCTGATTCAGAGTCGGAGAGCGGGGCAGGTAGTCGAGATGACACTGTTGCGAGATGGGCAGCGTTTGGCCGTTCGGTTGCGCCTGGCGGGCCTTAGCGAGTTGACGTCTTTCTACGATCAATCTTCGCTAGATCTTCGTCAGCCGTTCAATGGCCAATGGCACCAGATTCGGTCGGCAATCATTTCTGGTCGTCCGCTTCCAGGTTTTATGCAGATTCCCAACCAGTCCGCAGGGGATATTCCGGGCATGGATTGACTCAGGATATTTCGTGGGGCATCTGGGCCCATCCTCTCGCGTCGAACCGGCATAAGTATCTGAATTGGATGGAGTTGTCGTTCAATGATGGTTTTGGGATTAGGATACCGATAGATGAATGATGGTTTGACCCAGAATCCAGATCACACCGCGATCGTGATCGTCGATCACGGCTCAAAGCGGATTGAATCAAACCGGATGCTTGAAGAATTTGTGTCCGGTTACGCGCAGCGGGCGCGCTACAAAATCGTTGAACCGTCGCACATGGAATTGGCCGAGCCTTCGATCGCAACAGCCTTTGATCGATGCGCCCAGCGCGGCGCACGTTGCATCGTGGTTTGCCCCTATTTCCTACTGCCGGGTCGACATTGGCATCAGGATATTCCAGCACTGGCACAAGCTGCGGCGGCACAGCACCCCGGAATGACATATCTAGTGGCTGCTCCGATTGGACTGCATCCGATGATGGTTGACGTGATTGAGTCACGAATCGGGCACTGTTTGGCTCGCGTGGCCGGACAGGTAGCAGATTGCGAATCGTGCCAAGAAACAGGTGGCTGTGTTCTGCGGCCAGGAGTTGAAACGCCTTCTAGCTAGGAATCCAAGGCGGAGGGTGGTTTGGATCGTCCTTCTCATCCTCATCGGCATTAGGCCATCGCTCATCAGAGCCATTGTTATCGGGAAGGGATTGTCCCAGGAATGGATCGAAATGGTCTTGGCCACAGCGGTCTGCGGCGGATTGCCAAGCATCAATGTGTTCCACGGGTGTCCGGCGTGTTGCACGCTGTTCATCCAATTGCCGTTGCCGGCGAAGATAGTTTCGCCACGACCATAATAGGAGACTGATGACCAGGATGCCGATGATTCCCGCGAGAACGATCAGTGGCGCAGTGACTTCGAAGAGCTCCGCTATTTTCTGTGCCAGTTGGTCGCGGGTTGACATATGCAAGTATCTAGTTCAAGAGTAACGGTGTCGCGAAAATCAGGTTCGGCTTCTCCGTCTACGGCCGGTCAATATTGAATGTTAATTATCGGCACCTCCGGCCTGCTGTTTTCCCCGATAGGTACATGCGGTCTTAGCGGTTTCCCAGACAGTGATCTGCTCCAGTTGTGCTCCGGCGATCGATCCGAGGCCATCGAGCTTGTCTTCAAGCAGGGACCAGATGACCTGAGCAATATTTTCTACGGAAGGGTTCCGATCAGCGAATTCAGGTACGTCAATGTTCAGGTGTTTGTGATCGAGTTTCTCCAGGACGTGATCAGCGACGAGGTTGTCCAATTCTTCAACCGCAAAGACGTGACCAGCTGGGTCGATTGGAGCTCGAACGGATACTTCGATACGGTAGTTGTGACCATGGCCGGCGGCGTTGTTGCATTTGCCGAAAAGCTGACGATTCTTCTCATCAGCCAGATGCGTCTGATGCAGGCGGTGGGCTGCGGCGAATTCATACTGTTGGCCTACGGTTATGTGATTCATGCCATCACTCCGAATTTCAAGACTGAAGTAAGGTGTCAGTCGCAGACATAAGCAGGCAACGGTATCTTGCAGTGGCGGCTCCAGCCGCCTTAGAATCGTACGCATGGTTTCGCCTAGGGCAATACCAGCAGGATCTTCCGGGCCAGACACCAAGTCTTCGAGATACCCCAGCACATGATCCCGCACCGCTTCATCGATCTGGTTGATGTTGCGCATGTAACCCGTTTCAGTCTCGATGTGACCATGGCAGGTGACATCGATTTCAAGGTAGCGTCCAAGGCCACGCATCGCCGGCCACGCACTGAAGGTGTTGCTGCGCCGTGTCATTTGAGGAGGGAGGGTGCTACCAGCACCGGAACTGGTCCCAATGCACAGCCGGACGGTGCGTTTTAGCTCAATCATGCGACGATTATAGGTTATGCCCTAAAAACGGTTTCGCCGCTCTTGCCTTAATCCAGACCGTGTGGGCGGTTGAAGCAGGGGGGAATCGTATCACGGCGATACTGCGGGTTGGAGCGGGTCAAACGGCCTCGGGCGCGAGGCAGAATTCTGTCGCGGAGATCTGATTGCGTTACTCTTGTTTGGTCATGCTGCAATTCCGTCTTGATTGCCGTCGCGCGGGTAGTACAGGGTCTTGGATCATCGGCACCAGCGTGGGGATGGTTCTGCTCATCGTGGTGGCGATCTATTTCTGGACCTCAGCTACAGATCAACGCGTTGCCGAGTCAACTGATCCCCAGGCGAATCACTTCGAAAAGCTGGAGGCTGTCCAGCAGAAGCTTCAGGCGGCCATCGCGCATCATCGGGATGTGGCTTGGTTGATATCGGAGGCGCGTTCCCTAGTCCGGGAACAGCCAGACGGAACGGATGCCCGCCTTTGTCTGGCTCAGATTTTTATGCTCAGCAACCGGCATCTCGAGGCCTATGAACAGTTGTCGGAGACGTTAGAACTCAAGCCAGGGCAGGCGGAGGTTCAGGATCTTGCCGGCACGATGGCTATGGAATTGGATCAGCTGGTCCTCGCGGAGAAGCATTACGCACTTGCCGTGGCCGCGGCACCAGTGGAGGCTCGTTTCCGCGTACATCTAGCCCAAGCACAGATGATGCAGGAGAAGTCAGCCGACGCGCGTCAGACATTACGGGAGTGTCTGAATGTCGACTCGTCTCTCCATGTTACCCGTGCGATGTTGTCAGAGTTGGATGCTCATCAGGGCAATCTGGAGGCAGCAATCGAGCAGATCCGGCGCGCACTGGAATTGACACCATCGAAGAAGCGTAGGACCCGTCTGACGTATACGCTTCGCCACGCCCAACTATTGTTGCAGGTGGATCAGCCGGCTCAGGGGCTGGTGGTGCTACAGGCGCTGTCTCTAGAAGAGCGATTTGATGACCAGGTGATGCGTCAAATGGCAGCCTGCTGGCAGAAGTTAGGTCAGCCAGACCGTGCTGCGCGGCAGTACGAAAGCTCACTGATACTTCGACCCACAGACGACAGTGCCGCCGCTTACTCCGCCCGATGGTATCTCGAAGCGGATGATCTGGCCGCTGCCCAGCACATGGTGGGTTTGCTGCGCCAGATCAACCCGCGTTCAGTTGAGTTGCCAAAGCTACTGGAAAGATTGCGGGCCAGAGAAAGATGAGCAACACTTGCTGCGAGATATCATGGGGCAGGTATAGAATCAAGAGGCCCTCCATCGTGAATAAACCCCATCATAACCATCAGCAGACGCAGAATCTAAACGTCGTGTGTGCCGCCGCTTTGACGGCACCTCGCAACTCGGAGAAGGAACTGCCGGCGACGAAGGGTGCGATGGCAGCTGTCGTCACCGGGCGCTAAAGTATTCAGGCAGTGCTACATGGTGAGGATCACCGATTGCTCGTGGTGGTCGGACCTTGCTCGATCCATGATCCGCCTGCGGCGTTGGAATACGCCGATCGGCTGGTCCGGCTTCAGCAACGCTACGCAGACCGCATAGTGATTGTGATGCGCGTGTACTTTGAGAAGCCGCGCACGACTGTCGGATGGAAGGGGATGATCAACGATCCGCACATGGACGGAACGTTTGATGTGGCTACTGGATTATGTGCCGCGAGGAAACTTTTGCTCGATATTGCGGAGAGAGGACTTCCTTCTGGCACTGAGATGCTCGATCCAATCACGCCCCAGTACATAGGTGACTTGGTGAGCTGGGCATCTATCGGTGCACGAACAACTGAATCGCAAACGCATCGACAGATGGCATTGGGCCTGTCTATGCCTGTAGGATTTAAGAATTCAACCGATGGCAATGTGCAGGTTGCCATCGATGCCATGCGCAGCGCACACAGTGGGCATCATTTTCTTGGGATCGATGAAGCCGGACGTAGCTGTATCGTGACCACTCGGGGCAATCCTGACGACCATCTGATTCTTCGTGGCGGGGCAGATCGCCCAAATTATACCCCCGCTGCCGTTTCCGAGGCGGTGTTGCGGATGGAGGAGGCGGAGTTGGCTCCAAGAGTGATGATTGACTGCTCGCACGCCAATTCCGGGAAGAAACATGAGCAACAGGAGGCAGTTTGGCGGAGCCTGATCGAACAACGAGTTGCTGCTAGGGATGCCGGGTCATCTCCCATCGTTGGCGCCATGATCGAGAGTAATCTGTTCCCCGGCGCACAGAAAATCAGTGAAAACAGAAGCAGGATACGGTACGGGGTTTCCGTGACCGATGAATGTATCGGGTGGGAGAAGACCGAACAGATACTTGAGCATGGTTACGAGCAGCGAAGCGTGTAACCCTGCGTTTCCACGGATTCTCCTCAATATTTTTCAGCCAACTGCCGCATGCATGCTTATTTCACGCTAGAGGGTGCTGGTTGTCCTGGCATGGCCCTCGGTGCTTTTCATTATGTCTGAGGCGTATCAGCCCCGTTCCATTATCGGAATGGGGTCATCCTCAACAAGCGATAGTTAATGTATGGTAGAATCGGATTAGGCGGCCTGCTGGTGTCGGGCACGGTCGTACATGTTGAGTTGGCGATCGTACTGTAACTGGCAGTAGGCCGAATCGAGTAATTGGATCAGCCCATTAATAGTCATCTGACGATCGGTGTCCTGTGCTCGAATCAGTGATGTGGCACAAAAAGGCAGCGGAGTGCATCGAGGGCTGGCTCGGTCTTGACGCCAATTGCTAGATTACGCAGCAGTTTGCAGACAGATTCCTGAAGTTCGACTAGTTCAGTGGGAGTAGGCGAGTCTTTATTTAGTGCAGATAACACCGGCCAAGCCATCATTTGTCTAGATTTGTCCAAGGCGAGGCTCCCAAACCAATCAGTGGGTTGATTGATGGGTTATCCATCGGTTGCTTTAGCCACGGATGTATGAAACTTTGCAACGACCAAGACAAGAATATGGGCCGCTTTCTGCCGCCGATCCATTGCGGGCTGGGCGGGTCATGGCCTCCCCCTCCGCTGTCGGGGGTATAACAGGTCGACGGCCAGAGACTTTGGAGGAGTTTCTGGCCAACAGGAAGTCGCTGGCAGAGGTCGAGCAGCTCGCAATGGGAGGAATGCGGTCCTAGGCTAGGCGTGTTTTTGCCGTTATTTTCCGGTAGATTTTTGGATCAGCCGATTCCCGTATACATTGTCACCATCTACTGGATTTTTAGGATGGCTGGCCCGCCGTCTTTTTTGTTCAAGTGATTCTTTAATGGAATTCGGTCAGCTAGATCAGTGGCGAGTAAACCTCAATGCGGGGAAAATTAAAGGTTTGATGAAACTTTGCTGGGAGGGCGACTGTCTTGGATCCCTAATCTACCCGTGCACATAACTGGCTGTTGAGCTAACTCAGCTAACCACAGTGATCTTATGCTTCAGGCACATCATGCCAATCGCCACCCGAGGTTGACCTTGAAGGAGAAAACACATGGCCATAGCGGATCGGATCAAACAGGGTCGGGTCGACAGGAACATGGGTTTTTACCAGCGAGTCTGGGCCCTCTGTTCGCGGGTTCCTGCGGGCCGGGTGGTAACTTACTCGGACATCGCCCAGCAGTTGGGCGGCCGGGCGTACCGGTCCGTCGGATGTGCCTTGCATCACAACCCGTATGCCCCTTGGGTCCCCTGCCATCGCGTCGTAGGTAGCGATGGGTGCC
Source organism: Phycisphaerae bacterium (assembly GCA_963581115.1). GTDB lineage: Bacteria > Planctomycetota > Phycisphaerae > Phycisphaerales > Phycisphaeraceae > CAUZOD01. The sequence goes on from CAUZOD010000141.1 coordinate 6,179, forward strand.
TGACCGGGTTTGCCAGCGGTCTAGCCAAGAAACGGAAAATGCTACAGGCCGAGGGTGTAAAGGTGATTGCCGGATGCGTTGATCTGGATCGCTACCACTTTCGATTCTAGTAAAAGACACACAGATCGATTACCACGAATCTAGCGGGCAATGGCAATCTCATGACGGTATGGGTGCCGCCCCACATTACCGACGTTCAGGTATGGAAACGTGCGGGCGGCTCCTCAACGCTCGGCGAGAACACGAGAGCTGTCCGTGTTGGCAGGTAGATCTGGATCGACTGTTTGTGACCATACATGGCAATATCCTCCCAGGTAAAGATGGTTTCGTGATCGATGCGCCCATGGCCTCCAAAGCTTTGGTCGTCTGAATCCAGAATGAGATGGTATTGGGCTTGTTGCGGTACGGGGATACGGAACTTTTCAAAAGATTCATTCGGGTGGAAATTGAACGCAAACACAAGTTGGCCACGACGATAGATGAGCTGGCGCATGTCTTCGTGCACCATAAGCTGCTCGATCAGCGGGTCTGGGAGAAGGTGATACTTGCGATCAAGATGTTGCATTGCGCAATCAAAACGGTTCAGGTACTTGTAACGCAGAAAATCTGCGTCAACCAAGCTCCACTGTCGGCGGGCATAGTGATATGAATATTGGTTGCCTTCGCGAGGGAAATCGATCCATTCCGGGTGGCCAAACTCATTGCCCATGAAATTAAGATAGCCCTCTCCTGCCAGGGAGAATGTGAGCAGACGAATCAGCTTGTGCAGTGCAATGCCGCGATCGATGAGCAGGTTCTCGCTCGAGGTACTCATCCCCTCGTACATCTCCTTGTCCATGAGCCAGAACGCGATCGTTTTGTTTCCAACGAGAGACTGGTCGTGGCTTTCTACATACCCGATGTGTTTCTCGTCTCGACGGCGATGCAATAACGTCTTGTATAGCGATCCGAGGCTCCACTGCTCGTCTCGCTGATTTTTGAGCAGTTCAATCCAATGGTCGGGTACTCCCATGGCCAGGCGATAATCAAACCCAAGGCCACCCTCTGTTTGTGGTTTGGCCAGACCGGGCATTCCGGAAACGTCTTCAGCGATAGTGATGGCGCCTGGCCGGGCGGTGTGGGCAATCTCATTTGCCAGGGTTAAGTAAGCGTAAGCATCCAAGTCA
>CAUZOD010000142.1:0-7315 GCA_963581115.1 Phycisphaerae bacterium
CGAAAATCCTGGCTTTGGTGCCCACAACCTGCGCCACATATTTTGCGGTCAGCGTCGCGACCCCCGAGAGGTGGCAGAGGAAATTTAGTAACGTTCGCTCCATGGCCAGCAGCGGCCGCAGCCGCCCCTTGCATTGCACAAGGGTCATGCCCGGCTCGACGGTCTGGCCATCCATGGCACGGAATTCGATCACTAGATCCTTTTTACAAAACCGTGTTGCGATATCCGGAAAAATCTTCAGTCCTGCCAGTCGTCCGGGAGCCCGGGCCACGAGTGTGGCCGTTGATTCTGCGTTGGCAGAAACCATGGTTTGGCTGGTCAGATCTTCGCCATCGGCCAGGTCCTCGCAGAATGCTTGATCAATGACCCACCGGGGTCCGCCATCTTCAAGCCACGTTGTCAATTCATCCAACTGTCCGTGATTTCCCATGAGTTCTCCATCCCAGCAATCATAGGATCTCAATCACACCCTTGTAGATCATGCGTGAACCGGCTATTACCGCACCGAGATACATGATCAGCGTAAACGGACGTTGCTGAACCCGGTGAAGCACCCACATTCCCAGCAGAGAGCCGAGGGGCACCACCGGCATCCACAGCATTGCCTCCACCAGGTTCTGGCGCTGAATCAATCCCAGCCCTATATAGCTAGGCACCTTGGCCCAGTTCATGAGAAAGAAGTAGCTGACCATCGTGCCCACCAGCAAATGCTTGGGCAATCGTTGCTCAAGCAGGTAGATCGAAATGACTGGTCCGGCGCTGTGGGCTAGAGTTGAAACCACACCGGCGACCAGCCCGCTACCTGCGCCGCCAGTCGGTCCGGATCCAATTGACGGGACGCGCCCTCCCAGCAATCGGTAGCACTGCAACAGTACGAACAGGATACACACCGTCCCCACAACCAGATTCAGGGCCACAGTCAGCCCCCCGATCTGGCGGAACTGCCAGATCACTGCAGTCCCCACCAAGATTCCCGGCACCGCCCCGTAGCAGAGCCATCGGAGGTGGCGCCAGCTACGGTGGTGGCGATGCTGCCAGATTGCGAATAGATCTGCAAAGATAAGAATTCCCAACCATGTCCCCAGAGCACGGTCCACTGGCAGAGCGGTGGCCACCAGCGGTACCGCCAGCAGCCCGAAGCCTCCACCAAAACCTGACTTGGCAATCCCGATGAGCACCGAAGCCATGCCCAGGGCCAAAAGGTACCACCACAATGGCGTCTCGGGAGGAAGGGTCATAGGGTGGTACCGAATGCCGCCGGGTGAATTTGGCAATTCTCCGACATCAGTTACTGGTGTCCATGGGCTCGGAAAGGTCAGTCATCGCAATCTGGAATTTGGTTGCTGCCATCAGATACGTGCGATCAGGTCAGGTAGGTGTATCCGGCCAATCCTTGCGCGTAGAAGCGGCGCAGCTGCCGGGCCTCAGGTAGCGAAACCTTGCCCTTACGGATAGCTGATTCGATCGCCTGATAGAACTGGCGTTTCAACTGCTCAGGACTGAACTGCACGTAGCGCAGTACATCCGCTACCCGATCGCCTTCGATGACTTCACCGATCATGACCCGGCCTTGCTCGTCAAGCCGGACATGCACCGCATTGGTGTCTCCAAAGAGGTTGTGCAGATCACCGAGAATCTCCTGGTAAGCGCCGACCAGAAATACGCCGACCAGGTAATCTGCACCGGTGTAGGGATGCAATTCCAATACTGACTTGGGACTACGGTGGTGGATGAAGCGGTCGATCTTGCCGTCAGAGTCACAGGTGATATCGGCGAGTACTCCGCGACACGTGGGTCGCTCGTCCAAGCGATGGATGGGCATGATCGGAAATACCTGTCCGATGGCCCAGCTATCGGGCAGAGATTGGAATATTGAGCAATTGGCGAAGTAAGTATCAGCGAGCATTGATTCCAGGTGGGTGAAATCCTCGGGTGGCCGCTCCATCTTCCGGGCCAGATGCAGGACCTTGGCACAGATCCCGAAAAACAAACGTTCTGCCAATGCCCGGTTCTCCAGGGAACAGTGCCCGAGGCGAAATAGGTTCATCGCTTCCTGACAGTTGACCTGAGAATCATGGAAATATTCGAGCAGATTCGCCTCGCAAAGGTTGTGATACGACTCATACAATGTCGCGACCGGCTGGGGAAGCACTGCCAACTGCTTCTGTGCCAGATCGTCGGGGATGTCAAATCGGTCGAATCCTGACCAGCCTACGATGTCAAACACCAGCACACTGTGATGAGCAACCAGGGCTCGACCTGACTCGCTGAAGATCGTGGGGTGCGGAACCGCCTGCTCGTCACAGACCTGCTGAACATGGAAAACTACGTTGTTGGCATACTCGGCCAGGTCATAGTTCATGCTCGAATCTGCGATTGTCGCTGAACCGTCGTAATCCACGCCCAACCCACCACCAACATCCAGGTATTCCAGCCCCGCACCACCAAGGTATAACTGCGTGTAGATCCGGGCTAGCTCGTTGATTGCTTGCTTGATCGCCCGCACATCGCTGACTTGACTCCCGATATGAAAGTGTAATAACTTCAAGCAGTCGAGCATCTGCGCCTGGCGCAACTGCTTGGCAGCTTCCAGTGTCTCGCTGAGAAATAGGCCAAACTTAGAACCCAATCCGCCGGATTGCTGCCAGCGACCGGCACCTTCCGCAGCCAACTTCACGCGCAATCCGATCTTGGGGCGGACCCCATGAGCCTGTGCCTGGCGGATGATGCCCCTTAATTCACTGAACTTTTCGACCACAGGGATTACGTTGCGGCCAATTTTGCTGGCAAGCATAATGGCCTCAATAAACGGCTCATCTTTGAAGCCGTTGCAGACAATCGGAGTATGGTCGGTATCGACCAGTGCCATAATTGCCAGAAGCTCAGGGCGTGACCCGATCTCCAACCCCACACCATAGCGCGATCCGCAATCAAGAATCTCTTCGATGAGATGGCGCTGCTGATTAACCTTAATTGGGTAGACACAGGCGTAATTTCCCCGATAGCCAAATCGCTTGATGGCATTGGAAAATGCGCCACAGATCGCACCCAGACGATCCTGGAGCACATCGGTAAAACGAAGCAAGACTGGTGTACTGATGTCGCGTTGGCGCAACTGGTCAACCAACTGCTTCAGATCGATCTGGTGGGGATGGCCCCCTCTTGGTTGAACGGCTACGTGGCCAGCATTGTTAACCGTGAAATACCCCTGCCCCCACTGGCCAATCCGGTACAATTCTGCGGCATCCTGGGGTGCCCAACCATCTTGGACCGCTGATTGGTCAGAGCCGGGTTCCGGATGGATATGGGGCATCGTCAGCAGTGTATCTAGAGAGGCTGGATCCGGGGCACGGTGATGTCTAAGTGCAAAGAAAAAGCTCGCAATGCAGCGGGCTTAATGTAGTCAGTTTTTCTAAAAAACAATGCTTTTCTTTGATCTCAGTGCTTGGCATACCGGCGGCGGACTGCCAGTACGGCTGTGCCACTGGCCAGCAGCAATAGGGAACTGGGCTCTGGAACCGTTACGACCTCGAGAATAAAACTCTTCTTGATGATGAACGCAGCACCTGCTTCTCCAGTCGCTGCCTGCAGAGTGTTGTCAATGACAATATCCACCATCTCGGTTGGATCGGCCAATACCAACTCGCCGCCTGAGGACCAGACATCCGAATCAATCACATCGCCTAAAACAAGCACCAAGCTATCGAGCGGTACCATCACATCATTGGCCCCAATCGATCCGGCTGCCACCGCAGTGCCAGGACCAATGACGGAAAAGTCTCCACCTTCCGTGACCCGGATTGCACTGATCTGATAGCCGTCTGCCGCTTGCAGGTGCAGTTCCAGCTTCCCATCGGTCGTATCACCGTAGGGCCCTGCCTCGACAAAGAACGCCTCGGTGGGAGAAAACCGCAAGGTATCACCCGTAACGGTCGGCTGCCCATAAAGCGGCACGCTATCGGTGCCACTGCTCTCAGTCACATCCTCAAAGTTGACTGTTGTGCCAGCGAAATCGCCGTAGTCAATCGAGTTCGCCATCGCAGGCGTAGTAAAAAATCCAATAGTTGCTCCCAGCACTGCAAACAACATTACCTTCCGTGTGAACTGACCCATCGGGCCCTCCATCCTTGTTCGCCTCACCCCTCCCTTGAGTAAGGACTTATATTTTCTGCGACTACCTAGAACGTATTCCTGGGTTTCTCTCCTTCCGGAAAACTACCCCAGCCTATTCTCTCTCCTCTTCTAGCTAGTTATTTATATAACTCCGGAGTAAATAAAAACCTACATTCGCTATAGGGTGCCTCAGCCAGCCCATAACGACAAGGATATTTTTTTGTATTTTCGACAATAAAACAAATGATCGTAAATTAATTAATTTTATAGGCTTATGGAAATATTTTCAGATTTTAGTGTTGTGATGCCCGGTGCCTATTTACTAAAATATTACTGGAAATGACTATTTTCCAGTGGGCTGAACCATGTTTCGCCTCCTCTGGGCCTGATCCATCTGGGGGCCGGTCGGGCTGCAGCCGCTTGCAATCATCTGCACAAAGCAGTCAAACAGGTAGCGGGCATCGTGCGGACCTGGACTGGCTTCCGGGTGGTATTGAACCGCGAACATCGGGCGGGTCGCATGACGGAATCCGGCCAGAGTCTGGTCATTCAGATTTAGGTGGGTCGGCTCAGCACCAATCGCTTCCAGGCTCGTGGTGTCAACGGCAAAGCCATGATTCTGGCTGGTGATCTCCACTTTGTGGGTGTGCAGATTCTGGATTGGGTGGTTAGCACCCCGGTGCCCGAACTTGAGCTTGTAGGTCTTGGCGCCCAGTGCCAAGCTCAACAACTGATGACCGAGGCAGATGCCAAAGATAGGCAAGTCATGGGGCAAGGCCCTTAATGTCGCAATTGTTTCAGTAACTGCAGCTGGATCGCCTGGTCCATTGGACACGAACAAGCCTTGAGGCTGGTGGGCCAGTATGGTCGCGACCGATGCATCAAAGGGAAGAACAGTGACTGAACAACCCTGGTCGGTCAGGTGGCGAAGAATGTTCAACTTCGCCCCGCAATCCAAGGCCACGACGCGGTAGCGATGCTCCTGGCCGCCATCAGGGCCTTGAATCGGTTCCCAGTCACCCAAATCGCCGTTCCAATGCAGCGGCTTGGTGATACTCACTTGCCGGACAAGGTTGCGTCCAGTCAACCCCGGCGTCTGACGGGCCTGTTCAAGCAACTGGGCTGCATCGATGTCCGGATCTGTCGACAATACGCCATTGAGTGCACCTTGGACTCGCAACTTCCGGGTCAAGGAACGGGTGTCGACCGCGGTCAGGCCAGGTACCTGCCTTTGGCTAAGCCAGCTGTTCAGGTCAGTTGAGGCCCGGTAATTGGAGGGGGAATTAGCCACTTCGCGCACGATGAATCCACTGACATGGACGTGGGCCGATTCCATATCCTGCTCGTTGACTCCGTAATTGCCAATCAGCGGATAGGTCATCGTGACGATCTGGCCTGCGTAGGATGGATCTGTCAGGATTTCCTGGTATCCACTGTGGGCGGTGTTGAAACACACCTCACCCTCAACGGTGCGGGGACGCCGGTCACCAAAGGCCATTCCAACAAATAGGCTGCCATCTTCCAGGGCCAGCCGGGCGATTTGCTTTGCTGGGGGATCGGGCACTCGTGCCATGGTAGATCAAGTGTACCCGTGCGCCGACCCACGCGAAAATGATTACTGACATTGGCCGGTAAGTACCGGAAAAAAATGATGTTAAGATCGTCATTTCCGTGTGCGGCTCATAGAACCCTAGATTTGTGCCTCAGTCCAAATCTTCGCCGAAGGGCGAACAACTGGAGTAGACACCACCGACCAAGGATCCGAGTCAACCGGCAACCGCCGTCGTTGAAGCAAGAAGGCCGCTTCGCTGTGCAATATGCACAATCAGGTCAATCACGCGGTTTGAGTAGCCCCATTCGTTGTCGTACCAAGAGATCAACTTGAAAAAGCGGTCATTCAGTTCGATACCCGCATCGGCATCGAAGACCGAAGATCGCGGATCATGGATAAAATCGCTGGATACCAAGGGCTCATCCGTGTAACCCAGAATACCTGCCAATGGGCCTTTGGCCGCCTTCTGCATCGCCATGCAAATAGCGTCGTAGCTGGTGGCCTGCTCCGTGCGGCAAGTCAGATCCACCACCGATACATTGATCGTGGGCATGCGGAAAGCCATGCCAGTCAGCCTGCCCTGCAGTTGTGGCAGGACCAGACCCACCGCCTTGGCCGCACCCGTGGAGGCGGGGATACAATTGGTGCTGGCTGCCCGGCCACCGCGGAAATCCTTGCGAGATGGCCCATCTTGCGAGGGTTGGGTTGCGGTCATCGCATGCACCGTGGTCATCAATCCCTCCGCCAACCCGAAATGGTCATCAATGACTTTGGCAATTGGCGCCAAGCAATTGGTCGTACAGGAGGCATTGGAAATGACCCTTGCAGCCGGGTCGAGGCTCTGGTCATTGACACCCATCACGATGGTGGGCACCTCCTGCGGACTCTTTGTCGGGGCCGAAATTATCACCTTGCCAGCGCCAGATTCAAGATGCTTGGCCGCGCCCTGAAAATCAGTAAACAATCCAGTCGATTCCACGACCACGTCGGCGCCGATGGCGTTCCATTTTAGTTTGGCTGGATCGCGTTCGGCGGTAATACGGATCTTTTGTCCAGCGACAACCAGATCCTCATCCGTCGTCTGCACCTCATGATCGAATCGACCATGCACGGAATCGTACCTCAGCAGGTAGGCCAAAGATTGATTGGGAAATAGGTCGTTGATGCCGACAAACTCGATGTCGGGATGGTTAAACCCAGCGCGAAATACGAGCCGGCCAATCCGACCAAAGCCATTGATACCGACTTTAACAGCCATCGATTCACTCCAATTTCAGTGGTGGAGCGGGAATGAAACCCGTTTCAACAGTAGAAACCATACGGTTTCTGTCAAGCAAATATCTGCCACAGCGTCGCCTGGTTGCCTCGTGGAGGCGATACCGGAGTTTTTAGGCCGGACAACAGCTTTACAAGCTTTCTCGACAATGTCACGATCGTGGGGTGACTGACACACCCCTGACCGTGAGCCAGATCGCCGCGAGCATCAAAGCTGCATTGGCCACGGGACTACCCCACAAGGTCCATGTGGTCGGCGAGGTCAGCAACCTGTCGAACCGAAGCGCCGCCGGACACTGGTTCTTCAGCCTGAAGGATACCATGGCGACCCTGCGCTGCGTGATGTTTGCATCTGCAACCCGCCGTGTGCCCTTC
>CAUZOD010000143.1:0-7313 GCA_963581115.1 Phycisphaerae bacterium
GCGCTTCGGCCATTACTTCAGCGTGGTCAGGTTCATCGTCCACCACCAAGACCTGAGCCGTGGGTGTATCGGCGTTGTCATCATGCATTACATCGCATTATAGCGTAAATCTGAAGATCTTCGACTTCAGGGTTTTGATTCCGTTGGCAGGCTGCTGATCGTTTGTTGGAGGCTTGATACATTACATTGGATCTCTACCGCACCCAGACCGGCTTCGCCCAGACCCGAACAGCCATGAAACCGATTCTTAGCCTGGAGAATATTCTCGGCTGCTGCCGCTACAATCGGTTCTACTATTCTACGGAAACCACAAGAACGTCAGAACCAAAACAATATGACTCTGCCGAAATATTCAGAAACAGCTGTGATGACGAAGATCTGGCGGATCGGTTGTGTCAGCTATCTCAATGCCAAGCCATTGATTGAAGGACTCGACAGCCCCTCTGATCTGCGGGTGCGATTTGATGTGCCATCGCGTTTGCTTGGTGCTCTAGAGTCGGGTGACTGCGACATCGCGCTGTGCCCAGTGATCGATTATTGCCGCGCCGCCACACCGCTGGTTCTGATCCCATCAGGCGGCATAGGTTGCCTTGGATCAACCCTGACAGTTCGGATCTTCAGCCGAGTACCCATCGAGGACATCCAAACGGTGCACGCCGACACCGACAGCCACACCTCAGTGGCATTGCTGCAGATTCTGATGCGACAGATCTACGAACGGGATCCACACATCATCGATTTCGACCCCCGGACATTTTCCTCCCACGAGCCGGCCATCGAATCTCCTGAGGCAATTCTTCTGATTGGTGACAAGGTGGTCACCGACGCGCCAGGACTGGATCAGTACCCGCACCAGTTGGATCTTGGGCAAGCCTGGTACAAGCAAATGGGCCTCCCATTTGTATTTGCAATATGGATGAGCCGGCATGGCGTCGACCTGGGAACGCTCCCGGCCCGTCTGGACGCGCAACGTTGCCGCAATATGAATCGGATCGCACAGATTGCCGATCGATATGCCGGGGAGCACGGGTGGTCGGTGACGCTCGCTCGACGGTATATGGGCCAAATATTGCGTTTCGACACGGATGAGCCCGCTCTGGCAGCGATCGGCCGGTTCTTTAGCCTGGCCGCCCAGATGGGCATCATCTCGGACTCGCGACCCATTGTGTGCTATGAATCCGCCCTGTAAGTCTGTGTTCCGGTGCAAACCACTCGAACAACTGACGCATCAGTTGCTCTTTTCGCCGCCGGATCGGCGGCGGCTGCAGGTGCTGCGAGCCGAATGTCTTCACGATGAGATCGATCCCAGCGCCAACTATCCGCTGGATTACATCGCGTATCGCCTGACTGGTTATCGAAGTGAGAGCGGTGAATCCGTGCTGCTAGTCGGCGATGCGGTCTTACCCGATCTTCGTCACATGATCGATGCACTCAGTCGATCGATTGATTTAGCAGATGACGAACCCAGCGAAACCCCCGCCGAATTGGCGGCAAGATTGCGCGTAAGCAAGAAGACGGTTGACCGCTGGCGGTCTGTGGGACTCCGTTGGCGTTGGATGCGGCCGATTGATGCCAGACCGCACATCCGGATCACACGCAGTGCCATTGACCGATTCGCGGCAAGCAATGAACCCTCGATCATCGCTGCAGGAAAATTCACCACAGTGTTGGAATCTGAACGTTGGCGATTGATCGACCGGGCACGGCGGGTTCGGCAGCAACGGCCCGATCTGAGCCTCAACCAGGTGGCCAATCATCTGGCACGACGCACGGGCCGTGCACTGGAAACGGTCCGGGTGATCCTCGAAAAACACGATCGTGATGACCCACAAGGCCGACTATTCCCTGACCGCAACGGTCCGCTGACTTCGCAGCAACGTCGAATAATCACACGGGCTCACCGCATGGCAGTCGCCGTGGGTCGGATTGCCTCACATTTTTCATGCAGCCGTTCAACCGTTTATCGCGCGATCAATCAGGATCGTGCCGCCGTATGTCGTCAGGCTTGCCTGAACTACATCGGCTCACCAATCTTCGACCGTCCAGATGCCGACGAAGTGATTCTGCGCGCAACCCTGGAGCAAGAGGTCTCGGTGGACATTGGTGAAGTTTATTCTGTGGCGATGGATGATTTGCCCGAGCCGCTGCGCCCGATCTATCGCCAGTCGGCGATCGAGGAATCCTTGGAAAAGTCGCTATTTATTCGCTTCAATTACCTTAAGTACAAGGCCAGCAAGATCCGCCATGACTTGGATCGCAATGATCCACATGCAAGGGATCTGGATCAGATCGAATCATGTCTGACCCAGACCAGCGAGATCCGAAACCGCCTGATTCGGGCGAACCTACCTGTGGCGTTATCGGTTTCGCGCCGCCATCTTGTTGGCAAGCCCGGAGCTGATCCTGCCGGCCTTGTCGAGTTGCTTGAGGTTGCAAATGCCATCTTGAGCGAAGCCATTGAAATGTTCAATGCTGCGAGAGATCAGACGTTTACATCTTTCCTGACCAACCGCTTGCTGCAGACTTTTGCTCGGCTTACGACCCCTGAGACTCCATCAATCCGAGCTCGACGGCGCGTGGTTACAGACCAGATCATCCATCGAATTATTCAGCAGCTGGAGCGATCATCCAGCAGTCCGTGATCCGAATGTCTCGTAATCACCAACAGTGGCCTGATTTTAGACCCCCCGCGGACCACCAGGCCAGATTTGCTTATGCATCTGGCTCTGCAGGCGGACTCGTCCCGCAAGTTCCGCATCGGTCTGCAACCAGTGGGCTAATTGCGATGAAAGCAAGCCGGCACAACCGGCAATTTGATTGCTGGCCGGTATTGCAGTTACCGGACTGAACAAAACGGCATATACCTTCGCGTCTAACTCATGACGAAGGACCATGTCTTTGGCCCACAGAAAATCTGTTTCTCCGGTGATCACAAACTTAATTTCATCTGTCGGTGCCAGGTGTTCTAGATTGGACAAGAGGTTCCGTTCTACTTCGCCGGATCCAGGGGTTTTCAGATCCAGGATACGGATGACTCGGGAATCACAGGTGGATATGTCACAGGCGCCACTGGTTTCGAGCAATACCGTCTTGCCTGCATCACACAGACGTGTCATCAAACGATGCACGTCCTGTTGCAGCAGTGGTTCGCCGCCGGTGACTTCCCAGAGGGGACAGGGTGCTGCACCGGTCTGCCGCTGAACCTCTGTGAGGATCTGATCAATGCCCATGCGCCGGCCCTGGGTGAAGGCGTATTCTGTATCACAGTAGTGGCAACGCAAATGGCAGCCAGTCAGGCGCACAAACACGCAGGGCCATCCAGCCCAGGTGCTTTCTCCCTGAACGGAGTAGAAAATCTCGTTAATCATCAGAGTTTCTGGCATAGTATTTGGCAAGCAAACTAGGCGATCGGATTCATTGAAGTGGTCAACTGGCCAGAACCGAGAGGCCAGACTCTAACAATTGCGACATCGTGCGATGCAATAGTGGGTGAATTACCTTCGGTGCCAGATCAACCAGTGGACGTAATACGAACCAACGCTCATGCATGCGAGAGTGTGGCACAGTCAGGCCGGACACGCTGAATACCAAATCGTCGTATAGCAGCATGTCGATATCCACGACCCGCGGCCCCCATCGCTGCTGCCGTGGCGGCGGCGGCCGCCCGAGGTCCTGCTCTACGTTCTGGAGACGCTCCAGAAGCGTCGCCGGGTTCAAGATAGTCTCAATTTCAGCCGCAGCGTTGATGTACGGTCTCTGGTCCGGCGGCCCCCCCACCGGCTCGGTTTCATAGAAATCACTGACCCGATGGCAACGTATCCTCTCGAGACGATCGATCGCTTCCACAGCCCGACAAAGATACCCAGCACGATCTCCCAGATTCGAGCCTAATCCCAGATAAACGATTGCCATATCGACATTCTACTGCAGTGCCTGGGGATAGCCTTCAAAGATGGCTCCGATAGGCAGGAATCCATTTGCTGACCTATCATTACGTTAATGGCTCTGCCCAGTGATCCTGTCGATTTTGTCGCTGCCAATACACAGCTATGCGATGCCAGTGCACCCACAGTCGTACAATGGGCTACTGAAGCTTTCGGTGATGGGTTGGTCATGACCAGCAGCTTTGGGGTGCAAGCTGCCGTGACCCTGCATTTGGTCACTCGAATCCTTCCGGACATACCGGTCATCTTCATTGATACCGGCTTTCACTTTCCGGAAACCTACCGATTCACAGAACAGTTGACCGATCGCCTCAAACTAAACTTGAAGGTGTACCAGGCAACGCTGAGTCCCGCCCGAATGGTCGCCCACCATGGGATGTTGTGGGAGCAGGGTATTGAGGGCCTAAACCGATACGACCGGATTCGAAAAATTGAACCCATGCAGAAAGCCTTGACCGAGTTGACCGCAACCGCCTGGTTGGCTGGACTTCGCCAAGAACAGACCGAACACCGCCAATCATTGCAGCACATCACCATTCAGGACGGGATCTACAAAATCCATCCGATTATCACTTGGACAACCCAAGACGTGCACCAGTATCTGAAGGACAACGATCTGCCCTATCATCCGTTGCATGATCAGGGGTACACCTCTATTGGTGACTGGCATTCCACGTTTCCGGTTGGTGAGAACGAGCAGACACGCCAAGGCCGGTTCCATGGTTTGAAGCAGGAATGCGGCATTCATCTCCCGCAAACATCCGAGGAGGGCGCTAGTCGGGATGCAAGTATGTTGTGATCGGACTCAGGCCCATGTGACCGCAGCATATTTCAAGCAAAGCAGAGTTCCCCGAATACCGGCGCGAACTGAGAACCTGCTAGCCAATGGGCCATCGCATCAACCAGATATCCAAGTCAGATGTATGGGGGCCCCAAGGCACGCTGGCAAGGCTAGGGAGCAATCTGTACTGTGCTCTGTCCGCTGACCAGCAACGTATAGACATCGGCAATGTCGTTGGCGCGAAGCCGAATGCATCCCATCGACGCCTGCGTACCGATGCTATCCGGTTCAATGGTGCCATGGATTCCGTACCCGGCGAGCAGTTTGGTCTGCTCATCGGTTCCCTGGAGAGGGATCCAATACTCCCCAAGCGGATTCTTCGGGTCATCCGCGGAAAAATATTGGTTGGTCCGGGGATTACGCCAGTCTGGATTCACGGCCTTGCGAGGTCCGACTAGCCACATTCCTTCCGGCGTTGAGTTGTCCTGGCCAATACCCACGGCAAAACTACAAACATACAGCGGAGTCCCATCCGTGTCCCTTAAATAGACATCCATGCGGTAATCATGCTTGATAACCCTCACATGGAATGGGCCTTTGATCAGCTTGATCGTCTGCCCAGCCCGCAGATTACGGGCTTTAATATTATTGATGCGCTCAAGGAACTGGTAGGTTAGCTTCTGTTTGGGAGAAATTCTCGCAAGGTAATCACCCGATTGAACCTGATACGGTTCACTCAACGGATCATCGGGCACGAGTTGACGGGAGAAAACCAAGCGTTGATTGACCTCCCCTAAACTTTGGCGAATGGCGTGAGCATCGGCCGGAGTTAGCCGACGCCGCTCGTCCACAAGCAGTTGGCTCAGTAACCGACGGCCTTGCACAGGTTGGCCTTGCGCAAGCAACTCCATGCCCTGGCGAACAGCAACATTCGAAGACCCATGATCGGGTGCCGACTCTGTTGCGGCAAGAGTCGATTTTGCCTGCCTGGGGGCGGACGGCTTTGATGTCTGGGTGTATTCCAATGGATCGGGACTAACCGGTGTGGGGACCGGGGCCACGGCGGCTTCGATCATAACCACCAATTCCGGTGCCTTAGTCTGAAGTGGCCGGGTCGCAGTGGCATTATTCACTTTGGACTGCGGCATCTGAGCGGGTACTTGCGACGAAATGACACGTGCGGCAGCGGTTTGGTTGTTTCTCCAGAGGTACAGCCCTGCCAAGACGATACCGAAAATAGTCGCACTGACCCACAACCAGCGTTTGATTCTACTCGCCACGGACTCACTCTGTCGGCAACTGCTGCCAGAGCGTGGGGACTGCGAATACAGCGCCATATTCAATGTCTCCTGCATTGCGACCGATTGATGGCCCATAATAGACCAAGCCACAGTCCATGTCGGCGGATTCGGCTCCATTTCGCCAGATGTTTCCGGACTCATTGACCTCTGGCCGAGCCAGCGACCATTCACGAGGCCGGCTCGGGTCCGGCCTGATGGGAGTTGACCCATTCCAAAAAACGAGCAATCTGCTGCTCATAGCCGCGATCACTGGGTTGATAGTAAGTCCGATCGACCCCTAGGTACTCCTGATCTACTATCGCGTCAGGAGCAGCGTGGGCATAACGATAGCCCTCGCCGTGCCCTAGGCGATTGGCCCCGGCGTAGTGCCCATCGCGAAGATGCTTGGGCACAGGGACCGTGCGACCGCTACGCACATCTGCGGTGGCTGACCAGATCGCTTTGGCGCAAGCATTCGACTTTACCGTGGTGGCCATGTAGATGACCGCTTGTGCCAGGGTCAACTGGCACTCTGGAACACCCACCCGATGTGTGATTTCATAGGCGGCAGCGGCCACATCAAGGGCTCGCGGATCGGCATTGCCGATGTCCTCGCTTGCTAAGATCGCCACTCGTCGTGCAATGAACATTGGATCCTCCCCCGCGACAAGCATTCTTGCCAACCAGTAGACCGCCGCATCAGGATCACTACCACGCATTGACTTAATCAGCGCGCTGATTAGGTCATAGTGTTCGTCTCCAGAGCCATCATACATCAGAGCCTTACGCTGAATGGAGTCCTCCGCTGTGGCCATATCGATATGAATATTGAACTTCACCTCGTCCCCGGCCGCGGTGTCCTGAGAACGATCTCCGTGTGAAAGTACAGCGATCTCCAAAGCCGCCAGCGCTCGGCGCCCGTCACCATCGGACATAATGGCCCAATGCGCGATCGCTTCGTTATCGATGGTGATTTTTAGGTTGCCCAATCCTCGTTCCCGATCACTGATTGCAAACCGCAACAGTGTTGCGATCTGGTCCTCGGACAGTGGCTGAAACTCGAAGATCTGCGAACGGCTGACCAGTGGGGAATTGACGGTAAAGAAAGGATTCTCTGTGGTCGCACCGATCAGTGTGATGACACCTCGCTCAACATCACCTAGCAACACATCTTGCTGAGCGCGGTTAAATCGGTGGATCTCATCAAGGAAAAAGATGCTGCGGCGACCATCCTGTTCCAATGCCGCTCGTGCTCGATCAAGAACGCCACGAACCTGTTGAACACCGACCGCCGCAGCGTTGGCCCTC
>CAUZOD010000144.1:0-7240 GCA_963581115.1 Phycisphaerae bacterium
CTAGATTTTTGGGCAACCTGGTGCGGTCCGTGCCAGATTGCCCTGTTGTCTCTGCAGAATGTGTACGATTGGGCTCAAGCGCAGGACATCCCGGTTTCGATCTATACCGTCAACGTCGGCGAAACGATTCAGCAGATCGAGCCCTTTTACGAAGAGATGTCGTTATCAATCCCAGCCCTGATGGACCCGAATGGCAACACTGCCTTTACTACCTTTGGGGCCCAAGGGCTGCCGCACACAGTTATTCTCTATGATGGGAAGATCTTGCAGGTCAAGGGCGGTTTCATGAGTGCTGGTAGCATGGAACAGACTATCAGCAAACTTGAGCGCGAGCTTCGCCACGAAATCGAAGAATTTCTTTTGCACGAGGGCAAACAGTCGGTGGAGGCTGGACAGTAATTGCGCCTATGCCCCCAAGCCTCGGCATTGCGACCCTCAAGCTGTCTCTCGGGCTGGTTACCCGACATGTTCAATCGTAGTCGAGGGCAGTGGAGTTGCTTGTGTGGCGGTCCAATGACCTGCCCCGTTCGTAATGAAGTGGGTGGAGATCCAGCTAGATTTTTTTCTTATCTGTTTTCTGGGCCTTGTCGACCTTCTTAGCAGTGGTTTCACCTGTCTTGGGCGAGTCTTTTTTGTCTTTGTCAGATTTGGGCTTGGCAGCGTCCTTTTCAGCCTTCTCAGATTTTTTGTAGCTGTCGGAGCGGTAATCGGTTTCATAGAAACCTGATCCCTTGAACAGCACCGCAGCTCCGGTTCCAATCAGGCGCTGGAGGCGGAGCCGCCCGCATTCTGGGCATTTACGCAGTAGCTTGGCCGTGATTGACTGAAACTGTTCAAACTCGTGCTCGCAGTTTTTGCAACGATAATCATACGTAGGCATTGTTTTTTCCCAAAGATCGATTCGGATCTATTCAGCCACGGTGACTCCAGCAGGTCGGATGGTCTTGTTATTCAGTGCGTAGCCGGGTTGAATCTGGGTTGCAATATGGTTTGACTCAACACCTTCGGCGGGCTGCCGCATCAGCGCCTCGTGGCAATTAGGATCGAATGGGTCGCCTTTGGCCGCCCGAATGCGAGTAATCCCATAACGGTTGAGCATGCGGATTAGTTCATCCCATACAAGTTGCACGCCCTCAAGCAGTCCCTGAGTAGTTGTCGATTCGGGATCCACCTCCAGCGCGCGATCAAAATGGTCCAAGACTGGCAACAGGTCACGGGTCATTGAGATCAATTGCTGTTCAAGCGATGTTTGTATGTTGGTGGAAGTGCGTTTCTTAAAGTTTTCGTAGTCGGCACTCACTCGGAGCAGTCGCTGCATCAGTTGTTCAGCGTCTTGCCCGTCTGGCGTGTGGTCGGATGAGGCTATTTCGACATCGTCCGGTGTCTTCGTAGTTTCGGAATCCAGAATTTCTTTCTGTCTCGACGGTGTAGATTCCACACATTCGGGCGACACTCCTTCGCCTTCATTCGCATCAGTCGCGTTCCAGTCTTTGCCCTGCGTCATTTCTTTGTTATCTTCGTTCATGGTGCTTCTCAAAGCCGGATTAAGATTCAAATCTGCGCCACGTAGCCAACCGGCCCTGCGATGTCTGGTGCCGCGGCGTTTGCCGATGAGTGTCCGGACGGGGACTTGTGCGATATTCAGTTCAGATACGACTTCATTTTTTCCCAAAATCCGTGCGACTGTGGCATTACATCACGATTTTCAGTCTCAGAAAAATCTTGCAACAATTGTTTCTGATTTTCAGTCAGTTTTTTTGGAATCTCTATCTGGAGCACGACCAGTAGGCTACCCCGCCGTCTGGAACGAAGATTGGCCAGCCCCTGGTCAGGAACGCGTACCACCTCGCCATGCTGGGTGCCACGCGCGATTATCAATTCGTGCCTCCCACCAAGCGTCGGGATTGGTACCGTCGCTCCCAGCGCAGCCTGAGTGAAGCTGATTGGCATTTTCATGATCAGGTCGTCGCCGTCACGGACGAACAATTCGTGGGCCGGGACACGCACCACGACGTGCAGGTCTCCCCATTGTCCATTGGCGTTGCTGCCTGGCTCACCTTCACCGGCGATGCGCACGGCTTGGCCATCGTGAACGCCCGGGGGGATCTTGATCGTGAGCTGCCGTTTCTTGGGGCAGCGCCCAGTTCCGTGGCATGCCGTGCACTTCTGTGCATACGACTGCCTTGCACCGCGGCAGGCTGGACAGGTCGTGACCATGCGGAACATGCCACCGAAACCGGCCTGCTGTACCTGCCCTGCTCCAGCACAGGTTACACACGCTACCGGATCGGTTCCCGGTTTTCCTCCGGTTCCAGTGCAGGTATCGCAGACGTCTTGTCGCGTAAAATTGATTTCACGCTCAACACCCGATGCAACCTCTTCCAGGGAGATCTCAGTCTGCGTCTCAAGATCGTACCCACGCTGGGTGCGCCCCCTATTTGAACGCCGCGAACCCCCTAAGGCCTCACCAAAGACGTCGTCGAACATCGAGAAGATGTCCCCGGGATCGTGGGTGCTCGTACCCCGTAGTCCGGCATGTCCGAAGTGATCATACCGTTCCCGCTTGTTGGAGTCTGAGAGAACCTCGTAAGCTTCTGCCGCTTCCTTGAACTGGATTTCAGCTTCCCGGTCGCCGGAGTTGCGGTCGGGGTGAAACTTCATCGCCATTTTTCGGTAAGCGCGCTTGAGCGTTTCGTCATCGGTACCACGATCGACACCGAGGATTTCGTAATAGTCTCGCTGGGTGGCCAAATGGAGTCTCGAGTCTAGGGATCGGTTCCGGGGTCTCGAATACGCCGACGGCAGGTTGCAGGTTATCTCTCAAAGCCACCGCGGGCCCAGCAACCTGAATCGACTATCCGATTTTACATGTACCATCTTTGCGAGCCAGGTCCGTGGGATTAAAAACCCCAGGGCTGACGGCTAGCCCTGGGGTTCTGTTCACTGTAGTCCTGCAGGTGTGACGGACCGGTTCACGCTATCGCACCTTCGACCGCCGTGTCGTCATCTTTGAGTTCAGTAACTAGCACATTGGTGGTCAGCATCAATCCGGCGACGGAGGCAGCATTGATTAGGGCCGTACGGCTGACCAGAGCCGGGTCGATGATGCCGGCTTTGACCATATCCACATACTGGCTTGTGACCGCATCATATCCCTGGTTACCACTCTTGGCCTTGACCTTCTCAACGACGACATATCCATCCTCGCCGGCGTTCTGAACAATCTGGCGCAGGGGCACTTCGAGTGCCGCTGCGATCACTTCATATCCGAGCCGATCGTCGCCTCGGGCCCGGCCGCGGGCTTCCTCAACGGCCTCTATCGCACGGATGAAGGCGACGCCGCCACCAGCAACATATCCCTCGGCCGCAGCGGCCTTGGTCGCGTGCAGGGCGTCATCCACACGGTCCTTGCGTTCTTTCATAGCGGTTTCAGTTGCAGCGCCTACATTAATAATCGCCACACCACCGGTCAGTTTGGCCAGGCGTTCCTGAAGCTTTTCCTGGTCGTAATCGCTGGTAGTGGTCTCGATCTGAGTGCGGATTTGCTCGCAGCGAGCAGTGATATCCTTCTTCTTTCCAGCACCTTCAATGACGGTGGTGTTGTCCTTGTCCACCACGATCTTCTTGGCCGCACCGAGGGCATCGAGTTCAAGGGTTTCCAAGCTCTGTCCTAGGTCTTCCGACAGGAAGGTGCCACCGGTCAGCGCCGCAATGTCGCCCAGCATAGCCTTGCGGCGGTCACCAAAACCAGGGGCCTTAACCGCGCAGATGCGCAGCACGCCCCGGAGACGATTGACCACCAAGGCTGCAAGTGCTTCGTTCTCAACGTCCTCGGCAATGATCAGCAGCGGCTTCTGCGCCATGGCAACCTTGTTCAGCAATGGCAGCAGATCGGGAAGATTGCTGATTTTTTTCTCATGGATCAGAACTATCGCATCTTCAAGAATGCATTCTTGGCTCTGGGGATCGGTCATGAAATACGGTGAAAGGTACCCCTTGTCGAATTGCATACCCTCGACGTAGTCCAGCGTCGTGTCGGCCGCCTTGCCTTCTTCGATCTCGACTACACCATCTTTGCCAACCCGATCAATCGCTTCGGCAATCAGCTTGCCGATTTCACCATCGTGATTGGCTGAGACCGTGGCAACCTTCTGCAGGTCATCCTTGTCCCTGCATTTGGTGGCGGCGTTAGTGATGGCCTCTCCGGCCACCTCGGCGGCGGCGAGAATCCCTCGCTGCAGCGCAATTGGATTGGCACCTGTGGTCGCATGCCGCAGTCCTTCATTGAAGATCGCCTCGGTGAACACGGTTGCGGTGGTCGTACCGTCGCCGGCTTTGTCGGAGGTCTTTTTGGCGACCTCTACTACCAGCTTAGCGCCCATGTTCTGGAACGGTTCAGCGATCTCGATCTCTTTGGCGACGGAAACGCCGTCTTTGCTCACTGCGGGGCCGCCGAAGGACTTTTGCATAATCACATTTCGTCCGGTGGGCCCCATGGTCACCTTGACCGCGCTGGCCAGTTGTTCGAGACCTCGTTTGAGCTGTACCGCCGCTTCGGCTCCAAAAATCATCTGCTTATTGGCCATGTTTGGCTCCTTGTCCACGGCATGATGGCCGTGGGTGGATGGATCAGGATTCAGCGTCGCCGCCGCTTATTTCTCAATGACGCCCAACAACTCGTTTTCGCGGAGAATCTTGTATTCGTTGTCGTCGATGTCAATTTCGGTGCCGCTGAACTTGCCGTAGATGACGGCGTCACCCTTGCGCACCGACAGGCTGGCTCGGCTGCCATCATCTGTGAGCTTGCCGAGACCGACGGCAACGATCTTGCCGGTCATGGGCTTTTCCTTGGCACCTTCGGGTAGGTAGATACCACTGGTGGTTTGCTCTTCAGCTTCGTCTGGCTTTACCAGAACACGGTCATCGATCGGTTTGATAGTTGTCTTGCTCTTGCTCTTGCTCGTGCTCTTGCTCTTGGTTGCGGTTGCCATTGTGGTTACTCCGATGATCGGTTTTTGAATAATGATTCTGCCGCGACACATGGCACGGCAGTCGGCTTGGGCATTCTGATTACATCATGCCACCCATGCCACCCATGCCACCCATGCCACCCATGCCACCCATGCCGCCGCCCATGCCGCCGCCCATGCCGCCGCCCATGCCGCCGCCCATGCCGCCATCGGGTGGCCCCTGTGCAGCCGACTCCTCTTCCTTGGGTGCTTCGGTGACCACACAGTCACAGGTCAATAACAAGGCGGCAACACTGACAGCATTCTCAAGGGCTGTGCGATCGACCTTGGACGGGGTAATGATGCCTGCCTCGATGAGGTCACAGTAATCGAGCTTCAGGGCATCGAATCCGAAGGCGCCCTTGCCCGCGCGGACCTTGTTGACGACCACGGTGCCGCGTTCACCGGCGTTGTCGGCGATAGCTTGTGTGGGTACTTCCAAGGCCCGGCACACGGTTTCAACCCCAGCCGCCTCACCATCGTTGGCGGTGTTCAGCTTTTTCAGTGTGTCGATCGATCGCAGAAAGCTGACGCCTCCGCCAGGCACGATGCCTTCTTCGACCGCAGCTCGCGTGGCATGCAGGGCGTCTTCGACCATTGCTTTCTTGTGTTTCAATTCCGCCTCAGATGCAGCCCCGACATTGATCTGGGCCACGCCACCGGCAAGTTTAGCCAGGCGTTCCTGAAGCTTTTCCCGATCATAATCGCTGGTGGTTGCGTCGATTTCTCGGCGGATCTGTTCGATTCGGCCCTGGATGTCCGAGGTTTTGCCAACTCCCTCGATGATCGTGGTATTTTCCGAGTCGATGGTGACCTTCTTGGCCACGCCGAGCTGGCCAATCTCAATCTTATCCAGTTCGATGCCAAGATCCTTCATGATGGGAGTGGCACCGGTCAGGATCGCGAGGTCTTCAAGCATGGCCTTGCGGCGATCACCGTAGCCCGGCGCCTTGACCGCACAAACGGTCAACACTCCGCGTAGCTTGTTGACCACTAAGGTGGCCAATGCTTCACCGGTTACGTCTTCAGCGATAACCAGCAGGGGCTTCTTGGCCTGCTGCACTTTCTCCAAGAGCGGGACCAATTTCTGTATGGATTCGATCTTGTCTTCGTAGACAAGGATCAGTGGCTTATCGAGTTCCACCTGCATTTCGTCAGCATCGGTGATGAAGTTGGCTGACAGGTAGCCCCGGTCAAACTGCATGCCCTCAACCACGTCAACATAGGTCTCTAGGCTCTTGCCTTCTTCAACGGTGATCACGCCATCCTTGCCAACCTTCATAAACGCATCAGCCATTATCTTGCCGATTTCTTTATTGTTATTGGCACTGATCGCAGCAACGTTGGAAATGTCTTGTTTTTTCGTGGCATCGACGGGCTTGGACATCTTTTCGATGTGGGCGATTACTGTGTTAACGGCCTTGCGCATCCCACGGACCAGGGCGTTGGCATCCACACCACCGGTGATCTGCTTGAGACCTTCCTTAAAAAGCGCTTCGGCCAGAACAGTGGAGGTAGTGGTGCCGTCGCCGGCCTTATCGGAGGTTTTGCTGGCCGCTTCCTTGACCAGTTGGGCTCCCATGTTCTCATCTTTGTCGGCCAGCTCGATTTCCTCGGCCACCGTTACCCCATCCTTGGTCACGGTAGGTCCACCCCAACTTTTGTCCAGTACCGCATTGCGACCCCGCGGACCGAGGGTGCTTTTAACCGCGGCAGTGAGTTTCTCAACACCCCGCAGCAGGCTTGCCCGGGCATCTGCTTCGAAGACCAGGTCTTTTACGGCCATGTGTGCATCTCCTGTAGGAAGGTCTTTTTGGACCACCGGGTGACGGGCCCGGCGGGTGGTTATGTCTATGTCTAGGCTACCGAACTTGGGCCACTTTGCGCTTATTGAGGTCGGTGACCCGCCGACCAGATCGACGTAGGCAAATCCTTTTGCAAGCCCGGTACCCGTGGGGCACCGCCAGATCACAGCTGGAAATATAATATAAATAACTTTTAAAAAGAAACTTACAGTTATACATATAAATTTTCTACAGGTTGGCGCTATGTACATTGCTGCCATCGTGACAGCCAGCGGGGCCAAGAGCTGACAGTTCCGTCTTCAGAAGGGCGGTTGGTAGACCAGCGTTCTGTTGTTCGGCTACTGGTTTGGCTTCCTTTCGTTGCGGGCACCGGGGGTTGCCCTGACAGTGCACCGTTTATCTGTGAAGCCTGCGATGAGTGTATTC
>CAUZOD010000145.1:0-7216 GCA_963581115.1 Phycisphaerae bacterium
CCAATAGAGCCCGAGGTATCCGATGTAGTCATAAGTTCCGCCGCCGATTGCGCCAAGGTGTAGACTCGCTTCCACCCATTCCGACCTCTTGGCGATGTCGGGGAATTGCTGATCGATCCACGGCGCATAGTGGGGGATGGTGGGAACGAGGATGCCGACCAGAGCAGCAAGTCAATCGGGTTATGAGACGATGCACGCGGCCATCAGGCTTGCCAACAGCAGTCCGATGATGGCGGTTTGCGATTTCTCAAGCATGTCATAGGATTGAATCCACGTGAGGATGATTGCAGTGACGATAGCCAGGGTGGCCCAGATGCGAGCTAGGTCGTCATTTACGCCAAACCCGAAGATCCAATTGACCGTTTCGCCAAGAATGCGCGGCAATCCGGCTAGCCAGAAGGGGAAACAGAGCAAGCTAAGGGCACCGATCAGGATTGAGACCCAGTTGCGAGGCCCCGGAAGTTGCCCCCAATGTTCCATGGGATGGGCGCCGGCGAGTACGAAGTGCCGGGCACCGGCGTACACCTGTAGGCCCTTCATCATTGCGCCACCCACGAAACACCAGAGCAGGGCATAGCCGACAATGGCACCGCCTCGGGACGCGAATAGCGTCTCGCCACTGCCGATGGTTACCGATGCGATGATTGCACCAGCGCTGAAGAATCGCAGGGTGCGCCAGTTCATCGCGCTTTTGAGTTCGGGCGGTAGGCCGGGACATGTAAGCATCTATTGGATGGCCATCGGCCGAAGGCAAAATCCAGCCGTGGCTCCCTTGATCTTGTTGACGGTGGCGATGTAGCAGAATTCGTAGACCTGATCTTCAGCCAAATCCTCGAGGTAGTGAAACTCGGCGATGTGCACGTCCTGCTCGATCAACAGGTAGTCATGAACGGGCATGAAGCTTTTGGATCCTGTTGGTGAGGGCCATCTCTCGAATCCGGAAGTGTCTGAACCCACGAGGATCGCTCCGCCCTGTTCAACCAAATATTTGGTTGCCTCCATCGACATCCCAGCACTGTCGTGTTCGGCGATTTTTCGTGGTCTGCACCGGTTTCATTCCAGTGGCGTAGTGTCCCTGTGCGGATCAGAACAGTATCGCCAAGATGAAGTTTCGTGCCTTGGGCTTCGAGGGCACCGCGCACGTTATCTTCAGTGATGCTGTAGTGAGCTGGCAGTGCATCCATTCGTTTGTATCCGGCAATATCGATGAGTACGCCTCAAGTGATGATCGGGGGAATGGTAGGCGCATCGCACTTGCGAGGCCCCCAGTCACCGCCCCAGTCCGCTTCTTTGTATCCGTTATACCAATGGTTGTCATTGCCCGTTGTGGCATGGCACAAGCCGTCGATCTGTGTGGCCATTGTCATTCAGGAACAGCTCGCAGTTGTGCCAGGCCGTGCCGGCTTGTCTTGCTGTCGTTTAATGTCTTCGGGGGTCCGAAATGATATGACCTCGGCAGGGGAGTGCCCCGGTCACTTGAAACTGTTGCAATCGTAGGTCACACCAAGGTCATATACGCGCCCCTGCTGGACCTGGCACAGTGCGGCGACGATTGAATTGGTAGTCATCGCGTTAAGTGAGCCAACCTGATCCTCTTCGCCCCAGACCCATCCCCAGCCTCGCCCCTGTTGCCATCCTGAGCGGACCTGTTCATGTGCCGGGTTCTGCCCGGTTGCAGGAGTCATTTCCCCGATCCCTCCCACGCAAACTAAAAGGACACAGATAAACCTTGCAATTCTCCTTGGATCATCCTTTTTGACTGATTATTTCGACACAATATATGGTTGATTCCCAGTGTATTCAGATCCATCGCGTATATAGCGTTGTAATCGCGATCTGATTTGACACTTGATTGCTTAATTTGAGGCATGTGGGGTGTTCATGCTGGGAGTGTTTGGCGGTCTGCTGAAGAGAACACGGTTAGTTTTCAAAAGGGGCTGTGGCGAGGTTTGGTCCCGTTACGGGGCATCCCTCTCACCAGGAAAACTTCTCGGTTGAAGTCTGAGCCCGTTCGATAATCCTGATATGTGCTGGGCCCGACGCATCCGTCTGCGGCGATATACCGTAACACAAGAACACGGCGCCAGTGATCGGAATGATTCGGCGGCGAGTTATGCGGCATCATTACGTGGTGGATCGCCATCTGTCCGGCTCGCATCACGTATTGAACTTGCTTCTGCTTCAGGTCTGTCGGCAGGGCTGATGGCACTATTTGTCGCGTAAATCCTCGGTCGAATTGCGATGGTTCAATGGGCAATACTCCTTTGCGGTGCCATCCAGGCAGGACGGACATGGCGCCGGATTTCTCAGTGATGTCATCGAAGGCAATCCAAGCGCTGGCAGAGAATCGGCCTGTGATGTTCCAATAGGGCGCATCTTGGTGCCATGGCACGAGTTGGCCGGTGCGCGGGGGTTTGCAGAGCAGGTGGGACGACCACAACAGAATGTCGGAGCCGATTTGGCGCTCGATCATGTCCAGAAGCAACGGCTCGGTGGCCAGGCGGAAAACCCACTTTTCTTGCTGGTGCGTGCTGATCATCTGATCGATCGGCACGTTGTCGTGCCGCCGGCCAAGCATCGCGTCGATCTGCCGACAGCAGGTGCCCAGAGCGTTGGGAGCCAAGAATCGGTTGAATATGTAGTATCCCTGCTCGCGGTAGGAAGCGTGCTCGTTTTCACCGTAATGGAACTGGCTATCGATCAATGATCTGCCTTGTTACCAACATTCATGGCGTTACTTGTTTGTTTTGATCAGGCTCTTGGTCACAGAATTCCGGTCAAGCAGACTTATGGCGCCGTATTTGTGTTGGATACAAGAAGGGCGTCAGGAGGAATTGCCCTAGGCCGGGCTGCAGGATTAGTCGGGTAGGCTGTCATCAATCACAATGTTGTACTGTTGGCGATCTCGTCGCGCCAGTTTACCGAATAGCGATGGCGGCGGCCCTGTCGACCTCGTGCCAGCGGCTTGTTATGTTGCATTGATAATAACACAGTCATTACTGGAAGGAACTGGCCATGATCGTGGATCACCTTGAGAATGCGGGGGCATACGCGAGCCTCGATGCAGGCATTGCCTCCGCCCTAAGTTGGCTCCAGAAGACGGATTTGGATCATCTTGATGCGGGCCTCCACAGCGTTGATGGCGACCGGCTCGTTGCATCGATTGAAATATACGAATCCAAGCCTTTGAGCGAAGGCAAGTGGGAAGCGCATCGCAAGTGCATCGATTTACAGTACATCGTGCATGGCGAAGAACGCCTCGGTTACGCGCCTTTGTCGACCCTGGACATCATTCAGGAATACGATGACGTGGGAGATTATCTTTTGGCCACAGGTGATGGCGACTTCATATCAATGTCTGCCGGCATGTTCATGGTATTGGCTCCGCAAGATGCGCACATGCCCCGTATTGCCATCACCAAGCCAGCCTCGGTCCATAAAGTGGTCATGAAGGTTCGGATGCCGACATAGCTGGGCCGTTGGCGCGTCGTTTTGTGGGGCCGATTCATGATCGGTTTCACTGTGATTCGAAAGCAATCTTTGCGACAGATAAAAAACAACCTCCTGCGGAAGACAGGAGGTTGCAGCACGTGGGCCGTACTGGACTTGAACCAGTGACCTCATCCATGTCAAGGATGCGCGCTAGCCAACTGCGCCAACGGCCCATTTACCCAGAAGTATATCACCGTTTAAGGGTTCGGCCAAACAGTAGTACTGCCGGGACTCGCGCGGAGCAGGATAGGGCAATTGCAGTTTCCCATGCTAGGCTAAGACTTGTTATGATGCTGTGTCTGCTCTGTTCAGGAGATGTCTTAATGGCCGAGGTCAAACTAGAAAGCGTCACCAAGGTCTATCCTGGAGATGTTGCCGCGGTTAAGAACGTAGACCTGTTGATCCAAGACGCGGAGTTTATTGTACTGGTAGGCCCATCAGGTTGCGGGAAGTCAACGACGCTGCGCATGGTTGCGGGGCTGGAGGAAATTACTGAGGGCACTATCCGTATCGGCGAGCGAGTCGTCAACGATGTCCCCCCTAAGGATCGCGATATCGCGATGGTATTTCAGAATTATGCGCTGTATCCGCATATGACGGTTTACAAGAACATGGCGTTTGGCCTGAAGCTGCGCAAGTACAAGAAGAAAGACATCGATGAACGTGTGCATTGGGCGGCAGATATTCTCAGGTTGCACGGCTTGCTTGACCGTAAGCCCAAGGCGCTGTCTGGCGGAGAGCGCCAGCGAGTAGCCGTGGGCCGGGCGATCGTGCGCCAGCCGGCGGCATTTCTTTTTGACGAGCCATTGTCCAATCTCGATGCGAAACTACGCGTAGAAACTCGGGCGGAACTGAAGCGCCTTCACCATCGGCTTAAGACAACCACAATCTACGTGACTCATGACCAGGAAGAAGCTATGACCTTGGGTGATCGCGTGGTGGTAATGGCGGAGGGCCTGATTCAGCAGTGCGATACACCACTGAACGTCTACAACCAACCGATAAACCGATTCGTGGCGGGCTTTTTAGGAATGCCACCGATGAATTTCGTCGACGGCCAATTAATTGCGGACAATGGCCAGGCATTCTTTGCGGCTCCAAGCATGCGTATCCAGTTGACCACGGAACAGGCCGGCCGCGTTGCCGGTCATGTTGGCCAGGATGCGGTGCTTGGCTTGCGCCCCGAAGGGCTCTTTCTCCATCGAAACGATCACGCCGATGATGAGCATCGCACCGTCCATCTTCAGGTGGGTGTCGTCGAGCCGTTGGGCAACACAATGGATGTGTACCTAAATAGTGACGATGGCTGCCGCTTGGTAGCGAGGGTCAAGGCCGAGCCGATTGAGGAACAATCAACGGTTCAGACTTGGATCGACGCCGACAAGATGCACTTCTTTGCACCCGGGGACTATGGCCAGAACCTGAATCTGGCCACAATCGACACCGCCGCCAGTTCGTAAGTGATCATACCGGGGACCGGCGCTCGTGTTGAGGGCCTGTTCCGTTTCGTAATCAATTGGGTGAGGCAGGGCGTCTCGTCAGAAACTAGTCAGTGGACAAGAGTGTCGGAAAACACGTTGAGCACTATAACGCCCAGGACGATAAGCGTTATGCCTAAGATGCCTGGCCCATCAAGCTTCTGGCCATGTATCCATACCGACAGGAGCGAGATTAACACGATCCCCACTGCACACCAGATAGCGTATGCCACGCCGAGGTTGATTTTCTCCAGAGTCAATGCCAGGAAGTAAAATGCAGCGGCGTAGCCGACAATTACAAGGGCGCTGGGGACCAAACGGGTAAACGATTCCGAAGACTTCAAGACCGTTGTGGCTACGACCTCACAGATGATCGCAGCGCCAAGGTAAAGGTAGTGCATGGGTGTGCCCTTTCTTGGTGTCGGGATGCGGCTGTCAAGCATATATATCTATCGGCATCGAGTGTATTTTAGGTTCCCGGGCGTCTGTAAAATAAATGAGGCAGCGTTGATCGGGTTGGTTCTGACGTATGATTCTCCGGATCAGGCCCTGATTTTGAGAGGTTACTGCAGATCCCCACGCAACCATGACTCGATCTTCGACCCCCGACCCAATAATTCCAGCTCCAGCGAGCGGCAAGTTGCTTCAAAGCACTGCCCGGCGCCTGGAGGCGGTCCGTCCCTCCGAAGTGCGGCAAATCCACGATTTGTATGAGCGGATGAAGCGCCAGGACGGCGATCAGCGATTCATCACGCTGCACTTTGGTGAATCCGACTTGGGCAGTCCCGAGTTCATCGTTGAGGCTGGCTGCCGGGCGCTGCGCAACGGTGCAGTGTTTTACGAAGCCAATAGCGGCCGTATGGACCTGCGAGAGCAATTGGTCGAGTATTGTCATCAAGTGCATGGCCATCGATTGAGCGCCGACCATTTCGTTGTGTCCTGTGGTGCGATGCAGGCAATTCATCTGGCCCTGGTGTCCCTGCTTGATTCTGGCGATACCGTTCTGAATATCACACCGGCGTGGCCAAATTTTTCCGAGGCCGTTCGCTTGGTCGGTGCGACGGTCCGGGAGTTGCCGTTATCCTTCGATGCTCGTTGCCAGTCCTTTTATTTGGACTTTGATCTTTTGGATCAGGTTTTGGCACAAGTACCTCGCTTGCGCATGGTCATCGTCAATACCCCCTCTAATCCAACGGGCTGGGTGATGTCGACTTCAGAACGTATCGAGCTACTTAAACGCTGTCGCGAACACAGCGCCTACCTGTTGGCAGACGAGATCTATGATCGGATCGTCTTTGATGATCCGCCACCGCCATCGATGATGTCTTTGGCTGGAGAGCATGACCGCTTGATCGTGATCAACGGCTTCTCGAAGACCTACTGTATGACCGGTTGGCGAGTTGGCTATCTGATCGCTGACCCATCCCTAGCTCGTCGCCTGGCCCAGGTACAGGAATTCGTGACTTCACATGCTCCGAGCGCAGCGCAGGTGGCGGCGATTACCGCTCTGCGCCAAGGCGAGTCGTTTATTGAGCAGAGTCGGCATCGCTATCGGCACCTGCGAGACTTGATCCTTTCACGCCTAGAGCGTATCCCTGGCGTCGATTTTGCTAGGCCGAAGGGTGCGTTCTATCTATTTCTGAGATTGCCCGGTGATACCGATAGCTCCGAATTCTGCCAGCAGTTCCTGCGCCAATGCCATGTGGCCTTGGCTCCAGGAACTGCCTTTGGCACTGGTGGGGCGGGGTGGTGCCGCCTCTGTTTCGCAACCGAACCACACTCTCTGAACGAGGCGATGGATCGGCTAGAGGGCTTTCTGGCCAGCTGAGGAATTGCGGGTTATGGATCGCAGCGACCGTGGGGGCTCAAGAGACGCTACCGAATTCATGTTTGTTTTAGACCGCGCGTGTTGGGCATTGCGCGCAAAAATGGCCGCGAGATGAACGGAATTCATCTGCTCACATCGCCGGCCCGATAACGTTGGTTCTTGCATTGAGCTCAAGTTGGCTCACTTTGACTGCCGATCCCGGTCGGATCGGCGCTTGTATTTTTTACCGGTAGGAAGGCGGCTTCATGATTGCTGCTCTATTGCCAGTGAGCCGATGTTCCTGCTGCAAGTCAGTAGCGGGCGGCGTCGGTGAAATTTGGGTTAGATATCGTTTTGCCCGTGCTGTTTATCTGCGATCACAACGCCGGTTGTGCAGGTCTTGGTCCAAGCCGGACACCAATTGCCTGGATCTGGTCCA
>CAUZOD010000146.1:0-7213 GCA_963581115.1 Phycisphaerae bacterium
AGAAACAGTTTGATTGAGAATGATAAGTGGCTATGGAGACGCCATGATGATGTGGTACAATTGGGGGGCTCGGGTATCAGGGCGATAACATCCGTCGCCACTTACCTGGCGGGTAATTTCAACACAAGTTCATGTTTACGAATTAATTAAATGACAGATCGATCAGAAAAGATGATCCAGCGTCGACTCCCTAAGAATGTTCCTTGCAACAGGTCCGATGTGATTGCGATCGAAGTGCCCTCGCAGGTACCGACACCGTTGCGCATGCGGGTGGCAGTCCTGATCACGGTGCTGCTGCCCTTTGCGGGGCTGATTGCCGGTATTGCGCTGACGTGGCCGTTTGGATTCTGGTGGTTGCATCTTGGGCTGCTGCTGGGCATGTATACCCTGACGGTACTTGGTGTAACCGTTGGTTATCATCGTTTCTTCACGCACCGGTCCTTCGCAACCAATCGGGTGGTGATGTCCATCATGGGTATATTGGGGTCAATGGCGGTAGAGGGGCCGCTGCTGATCTGGGTGGCCACTCATCGCTGTCATCATCAGCACAGTGATGCCGAGGCCGATCCACATTCGCCGCACACGCATGGGGGAGGCTTGCTGAACATGATCAGAGGCTTGTGGCATGCCCACATCGGATGGATGCTCAGTAGTCGACATCAGGATCTTTCACGATATGTCCAGGACCTGGCCCGGGACCGCCTTGTCCGGACGATCAGTCGCTTGTTCCCGTTGTGGGTGCTTTTAGGCATGGTTCTGCCGGCGGCACTGGGTGGCTTGCTCACCTGGAGTTGGTTGGGGGTATTGCTGGGCTTCGTTTGGGGGGGGCTGGTACGTGTGTTTCTGGTACACCACGTGACATGGAGCGTCAATTCAGTCTGTCATATCTGGGGGCGACAACCATTTAATTGCCGTGACGAAAGCCGTAATAATGCCATTTGTGCCATTCTGGCGTTTGGTGAGGGTTGGCATAATAACCACCATGCATTTCCTACATCTGCTCGGCATGGTTTGCGCTGGTGGGAATTGGATTGCAGTTATCTGGTCATTCGAGCGTTGGTTCTAGTTGGTTTGGCCCGAGACGTACGAGTGCCTGCGATTGAACGGATTGTGTCCAAGCGGCTGAATTCGTGAACTGAAAGCGGCGCATAAAAAAGTGGCGCACCATTTGTGCGCCACTCGAGTGGTTCAGATTTTAATCGAGCCTGGTGTGGACTTGGACTACCAGCGTTCTCGCCGGCCACCACCACCACCACCACCACCACCACCACCACCACGACCACCACCACCACCACCACCACGGTTCTCGCGGGGCCTGGCTTCGTTGACGTTCAGGGCACGGCCTTCGAAGTCATTGCCGTTGAGGGCATCGATGGCTTTCCGGGCACCATCGTCGTCCATGGTGACGAATCCAAACCCTCGTGGGCGTCCGGTGTCACGATCGGTGACGATGGCGACTTCCTGGACTTCGCCGTAATTTGAAAACAGTGCTTCCAGGGATTCTTCCGTGGTCTGAAATGACATGTTGCCTACGTAGAGTTTCACAGTCTTTGCTCCGAATACGGTGACGGGCAGCGAGTCGTCGATCCGGAGTCAGGTCGGGAAGGACGCGAGCTTTGGTCACGGGGCGGGATGACAGCCTGGGCAACCTTTACCCAGACAGGAGGATTGTATCGGATCGGTCACCTGAAGCAAATGTAGCCGGGCTGATTTCATGTGGTTGGGTGTGGGCACCAATTGGCGATAACACGACCGGTTTCTGGACGAACTGATTATCGTCGGGCGTGAGCCAGGATTTTATGATACACTGCAGCCATGCCTACTGCTGAATCAACAGCGAACGCCTTGCTTGCTGCCACCATTGCGTGTGATAAGACGGCAATCAAAAGCCAATTAAAAGCTGGCGTCGATGTTAATGTCGTGACGGTGGCTGGGAACTCTGTCCTTCATGCTGCGGTACTGGGGGACCTAACCGAGATCGTAAGTGTCCTCATTAAGCACGGTGCTGAAGTCGATGGAAGGGACAAGTACGGCAAGACCCCATTGCATTGCGCTGCGAGGCAAGGGCATATGGAGATCGCCAATCTTTTGATCGAGAATGGGGCGAGTGTCAATGCCATGGCCAAGAACGGATCTTTCCCATTGGATTGGGCGGTGAAGTTTGAGAATGATGCGGTTGCCGAATTGCTCATCAAGCACGGCGGCCAAAGCGGTAAGGCATTCAAGTAATGATTCTGATGGTGGGTCGCTACCGGTATTCTGATGTATGTAAAATCATTGTCTTGGTCGGGGGAAGAAATTAGTAAGGATTTGTAATGGGCGGTGAGGCAACCCTACGTATCGATGCGGGGGGGTGGAAGTGTTTCTACTTTTGCTGGGTCAGTGGCTTGGGATTAGATTTTAAAGGCATTGCCGTGTGTAAGTTTGGGGCTTGGTGTTCTTGCCTCCGGTAATTCATTTATCTCATCAAATGATGAGTCAGAAGCATCGCATCCTGGTGGTTGGAGTGGGATCGATTGGTGAGCGTCACCTCCGCTGCTTTCAGAGCACCGGTCGCGCTGAGATGATGTTGTGCGAGATGAATCCGCAGTTGCGGGAGACGGTGGCTGAGCGATATGGAAACGTTCCGACATTTCCAGATTTCGAGTCGGCGATCGAAGAGGATTTCACGGCCGCGATCGTTGCAACCCCAGCGAATCTACACGTGCCGATGTCAACCATGCTCGCTGAGCGTGGTCGACACGTACTCTGCGAGAAGCCGCTGAGTAGCTCACTTGACGGTGTGGTCCAGCTTTCTGATGTCGTTGCCGCCACTGGTGTGACCTTTGTCATGGGGTATACCTGGCGCAGCAATCCTGTGATGCGATCATTCAAATCAGCGCTGGATTCCGGCCGTTATGGTACGCCGCGGCAGATGGTCTATGTCGGTGGTCAACATTGGCCACATTATCGACCGGCCTACCGAGTAGTACCGTACTTTCAGCGTCGGGAAACTGGTGGTGGCGTGGTTCAAGATGCTCTGACACACATGATGAATCTAGGAGAATGGTTTCTCGGGCCGATCACGCATGTCACTGGTGACCATGCCCACTTGCTTCTGGAAGGTATCACAATGGAAGACACCGCTCACGTCATTGCACGTCACGGTAACGTGCTGGCGTCTTATTCAACCAACCTGACCCAGATGCCTGCAGAAGGGGCGTTCACGATTGTGACTGATACCGGGACGCTGCGCATCGAAGAGTCTCAGCGTCGATGGCGGTGGATGGATACGCCTGCCGGCCAGTGGCATGACGAGTCTATACCCGATTTCAATCATGATGTTCCTTACATCGATCAGGCCCACGCCTTTCTCGATGCCGTGGAAGGCAAGGGGCCGATCCGCTGTACCTTGGACGAGGGGATCTCTACGCTGAAGGTCAACTTAGCGGTTCTTCAGGCGGCGGATCACCATCGCTGGGAAACGCCCGGTTGAGGGGTGATCGTATCTCAGCGGATGGGAGCGTCATGAGGATGCAACCGAGCGCTAAACTTCTGGTAGACCATGGTGCCGACCAGGGTCGCGCTGAAGAAATAGTGGATCGAGTTGGCGCGATCTTAGCTCATGACCAGGGCCCATCGGCATGGATGAGGACCGCTACCCAGGTGTTGCGCCCGACCGATGCACTGCCATTGCATCACCTGCTCTTTGACATTGTGTATGCGGATTGGGACGTGGCCTTGGGCCCGCCGCCAGCTTGGATTCCCGACGAGCAAACGATCCAACGCAGCAACTTGACTGCCCTGATGCAAGAGGTGGGTGTTGGCGACTATCAGCAACTACATCGCTGGTCAGTTGAGGAAAGGGGGCAGTTCTGGGGGCGGATGGTCCAGAAGTTGGATCTCGTGATGGAACAAGGACCCGCAATGGTGTTGGATTCGGGTTCCGGCTCAGAGCATGCTCATTGGCTTGTTGGTGCCCGCTACAACATCACTGATAGCTGTTTTGGTGCTGTGGCTGACAGCACGGCCATTATCCAGGGGGGACAGTCTGGGCCTCTGCGGCTTGTCAGTGTTGCCGAACTAGAAATCATGACGAATTGTGTGGCCAATGGATTGGCAGAATCCGGGCTAGGTCGACACGATACGGTGGCCATCTGCATGCCCATGACGGCAGAGTCGGTGGCAATCTACCTGGGGCTGATTCGGGCCGGTTGCGTGGCGGTGTCGATTGCCGATAGCTTCGCTCCGGACCAGATTGCCAAGCGGATCGCAATCGCCGACGCCAAAGCGATCTTTACCCAGGACTGTATTTTGCGCGGGGGGAAAGTATTACCTTTGTACGATAAGGTGGTCACAGCCCAGAGTCCACGGGCGGTAGTGTTGGCAGCAGCCGAGTGTCTTGATGTAGATTTGCGCGAGGGGGATCTGCCGTGGGAGGATTTTCTCAGCGCCAAGACGACTTTTTCATCAGTAATTGGTGATCCGACCGCTCACACGAACATCCTGTTTTCCTCTGGAACCACCGGTGATCCCAAGGCGATTCCCTGGACACAGTTGACCCCGATCAAGTGTGCTGCGGACGGATTCCTGCATCAGGATGTTCATGCCGGGGATGTATTGGCATGGCCGACGAATCTCGGTTGGATGATGGGGCCGTGGCTGATCTACGCGAGCCTGATCAATCGGGCCACGATCAGTCTTTACAATGCAGCGCCCACAACGCGAGGATTTGGAACCTTTGTTCAGGATGCCGGGGTGACCATGTTGGGCGTTGTGCCCAGCCTGGTACGGGCTTGGAGAGAAACTGATTGCATGCGGGGACTGGACTGGAGTGCCATCCGGTTGTTTAGCTCAACGGGTGAGTGCTCGAACCAAGATGAAATGCTATTTCTGATGGCATTGGCTGGATACCGTCCCGTGATCGAGTATTGTGGTGGGACGGAGATTGGTGGTGGATACATTACCGGTACGGTGGTCCAACCGGCATCACCGGCGACCTTCTCGACCGCAGCCTTGGGGCTGGACGTGGTGATTCTTGATGAACAGGGCCGGGCCACTGATGATGGCGAACTGTTCGTGGTAGGGCCTTCGATCGGTCTTTCGACCGAACTCTTGAATCGTGATCACCATGAGGTGTATTTCGCCGGTGTTCCTGCCGGGTTACAGGGCGAATCGCTGCGTCGACACGGTGATCAGATGCAACGCCTTGGTGGTGGGTACTTCCGGGCCCAGGGCCGCGTGGATGACACGATGAACCTCGGCGGGATCAAGGTCAGTTCGGCAGAGATCGAGTCGGTGGTCAACCAAGTGCAGGGTATTCGTGAATCGGCGGCGGTATCGGTACCCCCCCCCGGTGGCGGCATCGCTCAACTGGTGGTCTTTGTTGTTGCAGAAGCGGGACATGTTCTGGTGGCGGAGCACTTGTGCCACGAGATCCAGCAACTGATCAAGAGTAAACTGAATCCATTGTTCCGTGTCAGCGATATCTGTCTCGTGGACCAGTTGCCACGAACCGCTTCGAACAAGGTGATGCGACGTAAGCTGAGGTCGGATTATGCCGGCGAGAGATGATCCGGACATATATTCCACTGATTTAGATTGTTTACTTTCAACCGACCGATGGCCAAGAGCATGATGTCTAAAAATTGGGCGGGCAACATCCGGTATCAAGCTCGCAGGCTTCACCTTCCCCGCACGGTGGATGAGGTGCGGACTGCGGTGTCGCAATCCAAAAAACTGCGGGTTCTGGGAACTCGTCATTCGTTCAACGGGATTGCGGACTGCGGTGAAGATCTTCTGTCGCTGGAGCACATGGATAAGGTGTTGGCGTTGGATCCGGTTGGCTCCACGGTGACGGTGCAGGGAGGGATCACCTATGGGCAGTTGTGTCCGTACCTGGACCATCACGGATTCGCCCTCCAGAACCTGGCGTCGTTGCCACATATCTCAGTTGCCGGAGCATGTGCGACTGCGACGCATGGGGCAGGCCGCGGCAACGGTATTCTAGCCACATCTGTTACGGAAATTCAGTTCGTGACTGCGGACGGTACCGTCATGGAATTGTCTTACGACTGTGACGAACCGCTGGTGTGTGGGGCCGTGGTGGGTTTGGGCGCAGTGGGAGTGGTGACCAGGCTCACACTCAAAATTCAACCGGCATTTTCCATGCGGCAGTGCGTGTATGAGGATCTCAGCCTTGAGTATCTGGAATCCGAATACGATGCGTTGATGACTTCAGCCTATAGCATCAGCTTGTTCAGCCGTTGGAACAATGAAGCGATCGATCAGATCTGGGTCAAGCAGCGGGTCCGGCCTGATGATCCACCGCCGGCATCGCAAATCTTTGGGGCGCGTTTGTCCTCACGACCATTGCATCCGATTGGGGGATTTTGCGCCGATGCTTGTACCGATCAGCAGGGTCGTGTTGGCTCTTGGCACGATCGGCTGCCACACTTTCGTCTGGATCACGTGCCCAGCAGCGGTGATGAATTGCAGAGCGAATACCTGATACCTCGTCAACACGTTCTTGAAGCCATCCGGGTAATCTGTCAGCAACGAGAGTCGATCTGTGGCCTATTGCAGATCAGTGAGATCCGAGAGGTTGCGGCAGATGAGCTGTGGATGAGCCCATGCTATCAGCGGCCTTGCGTCGGCATTCACTTCACCTGGAAGAAGCAAGGTCCCGCTGTCCGGGCAGTGCTCCCCGTGATTGAGGACGCTCTGGCGCCGTTCGACGCGCGTCCTCACTGGGGGAAACTTTTTGCCATGGAGCCATCGCGCGTTCAATCGCTATATCACAATGTATTGGAACGATTCCAGGACCTGCTTCTGCGATTTGATCCTGGCGGGAAATTTCGCAATCCATTTGTGGACACGTATATTTTTAGTGCCGATTGTCCGAACCTTGCCACAGGTTTTTGAACCCTCAGAAAATATAGAAGGGAAGATCAATGCGTGAAATAGATGGACGAATGGTTTATACGGAACTTGGCGAAGTGGTTGATCCCCGACATACCGTTCTGCTCGTGATCGACCTACAGGGCGATTATGAAAAGGAGGTCGGGGCGGAGAGAGTTCTTGAAAATCTACCTCCACTTCTGGCAACAGCCCGCAAGACAGGGGTGACGATTATCTATACCCACAATATTCAGTATCCTAACCATGCCTGTCTTGCACCAGCGCAATTACGGCGGATGTTGGCAAGCGGATACGATCCGGAGACCGGACAGGC
>CAUZOD010000147.1:0-7086 GCA_963581115.1 Phycisphaerae bacterium
CATATGCAGGCTGACCATGTCGGCTTCATTCAAAACATCCTCAGCATTGTCGCCGCATCGGACACCCTCTTTCATTGCAAAATTGTCGTCCCAGTAAGTATCGAAGGCGACTGGATTCATGCCAAAGGCTCGGGCTCGCACAATCACCTGCTTGCCGATTCGCCCCATTCCCAGCACGCCCAGCGTCTTGCCCGCCAGTTCGTGACCTGTCATACGCTTCCACTCACCCGCCTTGACTGAGCGTAGGTGCAGCCAGAAGTGCCGACTCAGCGCGATCAAAAGTCCGATTGCATGCTCGGCCACAGTCGTGTGATTGACACCGGGCGTAAACAGGACCGGCAGGCCACGGGCCGTTGCATATTCGACATCGATCGCGTCCAAGCCGATGCCGTACTTGGAAATAACTTTCAGAGGTACCGGAGCGCTCAGGGCTGCATCGATGACTTTTGCGGTGATCGCATCGTCACCGTTAAGCAGACCATCGAAACCGCCACCCCCTGCCACCTGTTCATCAATCAATCGCAGCATCTGCTCTTCAGGAAGCGGGCCACGTGCGCGTACCACCTCGAATCCGGATGATGTCAGCAATTCATGATGCGGGCCAGGCGTATCCTGATAGCTTGTAGTTGTGAGGAGGATTCGCATGCGACCGGACAGCCTAGCGACGTGCCTGCGCGTTGCAAGCGACCATTGAAAGGAGCCCGCCGGAATTCAGGAGGATCCACCATCATCCCCGAGCCGACCGGCCGATAGCGTCAACTGCCGGTCTGCTACATTGGCAATGGCTGCATCGTGAGTCACCATGACAATAGTCTGGCCTTCACCATGCAAACGGCGGAACAAGTCAATGATGGCAGCAGACGTCTCGCTGTCCAGATTGCCCGTGGGCTCGTCGGCGAGCAGGATATCTGGCGAGTTTCCGAGAGCCCGGGCAATGGCAACTCGCTGCCGCTCACCACCAGAAAGCTTGGTGGGCTTGTGCGTCATCCGGTCCTTGAGCCCCACCCATTCAAGCAACTCAGCAGCATGGCGGCGAGCCGCAGCCTTGCCACGTGGCCAGGCCGGAATGGATGTACGAATCATCTGTGCAAGCATGACGTTTTCCATGGCATTGAGCTCCGGCAGCAGATGATAGAACTGGAAAACGAAACCAACACGCTCATTGCGATAGCGATCCAGCCGTAGCTCTGAAAAGCCGGACAGCGACTGATCTTCAAACCAAATTTCCCCGACGTCTGGGCTGTCGAGCCCGCCAAGCAAATGGAGCAACGTACTCTTTCCTGATCCGGAACGACCCAAGATGGCCAACCATTCACCGCGGAACACTGACAGATCGGAGCCGCGCAGCACCTCAATGATGTTCGTGCCAATGTAGAACCGCCGCCACAAATTCTTTGCCTTCAGGACTTCACTCATATCGTAATGACTCTATCGGTTCGCACGAAGAAGCCATCAGGGCAGGAATCACGGCGCCTAGGACGCTGCTACCAACGGCACCTAGAACGACAAATAGCGACTCGACGAGATTTATCTGATCGGGGATCCGGTCAAAATAGTAGGTCTGTGGGTCCCACATCTGAAACCGAATATGAGCATTCAACCAGCACCAATAACCATTGATGGTAAACACCGCGACCACTGAGGGCACGAACAGCAACGTTGCACACGCCGGCATCAGCCGCACGACCCAGTACACCATGCTCCGTCGCACAAATCCGATCAGAACTCCGGCGAGCATGCCTAGGATCGCTCCGGCCACCGCGGAGCCGAGTAGCTGTACTGTCACCCCAAGGTAGTTTCCCAGAAAAGCTTGGGTGGCATTGAGACTTCGAACCTGCAACCAACCCAAGCCCAAGCCCGCGGACGCCCCCAGTACGCCAATCACCAAACCGTACCCAACAAAAAGAAACAGGATGCCCATCCGAGATGCACCCATGGCCCGCAGTACACCAATGTCCCGGGTCTTGCTCAGGACGATCAACCAAAAAGTCACGGCCACAAAAACAATCGCCACAAGGCTGATGAACGCAAATAGAAATGTGACCAACCCTTTCTCGTTCTTCACAGCGTTCAGCAACTGCATGTGCCGCTGTTCCCAGGTACGCACTCGCAGTCGGGGGAGGTCCGGGTATCGCTCAGTGAAGTCGGCGACAACGGCGCCAACCGCATTGGCAGCCGCATCGGCACTGTAGCCGGGGGCTGCGCGCAACGTCACCTCTGTGGCCCGACCCGGAGTCATAAAGGTCCCCGGTAACGGGTTGCCTTCGTCATCAAAATCCTGTCCCTCCTCCTCCTGCATGCTCAACATCTTCTGAAGAACGTCAAAGGCAACAAACATAGTATTTGCGTCAATATCAAAAAGGCCACTCTTGAACTCGTTGAGTACGGCAAATCGTCGAACGGATGGACTGAGAAACTCGCCTCGCTCACTGACCGGCACCACGGTAAGGGTCACATCGGTGAAGATCAGCGAGCCATCTATGTCGTAGCGACCCAGATCATCACGACGGTTGAACGGGTTGACCTCGATACCTGGGACCGCGCCAGCCAAGTCAGGCAGATCCGCCAGCTTCTTTCGCTCTGGAGGCGGCTGAAGCGTCATCGCCCATTCGACCAGATCCATCCCCATTAATGATTCTGCCTGTTGCTCCCGAAGTTCATCCGGTATCTGTTCACCCGGTTGCTTAGCCAAAACGTCGATCAGATCCTGCCGAGACCAGTAAAGTGCATCGCGATAACCAACCACCTGGTCAAATTCACTCGGCCGGATACCCTGAACCATGACAGTGAGGGTCTGATCGTACAGTTGTATCAACCCATAGGCCCGCACGATTGGTGTGGCGTGCTCAACCTCGGGAAGTTCCATCAATCGTTCAATCAACTGCTCGTAACGGGGGAACCCCGTATACGAACCGGCGTCGACAATCACGTCACCGGTCACCCGTTGCACACTGGTACGCAACAGATCGAGAAACCCACCCATAACACTGATCACGATAATCACCATCATGGTGCAAAGCGTGACCGCCAGAGCTGCGAACATCGGTGCAATCTTGCGCCGAAAGTACTTCGATATGAGCACGAGTTTGTACATCGTTATGGCGGTCGGGCACTAACCCTGTGGGCTCTGGGACCCTTCTGTCCCCTAAAACGACTCAACCTCCCGAGAAAGTCACGCAAAAGAGGCCAACGGCCGCATGAGCGGAAACAGGATGACATCGCGGATTGATTGCTGACCTGTCAGTACCATAATCATTCTGTCGACACCCAATCCAAGCCCGCCCGCAGGCGGCATCCCAACGCTCAAAGCCTCAAGAAAGTCCTCGTCCAGTGTCCGGAAAGTCTGTTCCTGGTCATCAGCTCCAGCAAGTTGGTGGGTGAATTTCTCCCGTTGGACTTTGGGATCGTTCAACTCGGTGTAGGCCGTGCCCATTTCCATTTCGCCTATAAATAGATCCCATCGCTCACAGATTTCTGGCCGCTCGTAACTAGGCCGCGTCAATGGACTGATCTGACTCGGGTAATCAGTGACAAACGTGGGCTGAATCAGCCCTCGCTCCGCAGTGGCCTCGAACAAAGTGTTGATTACCAACCAATCGTCCAGCCCAGCCTCAACCAGTTCCAACTCCCGCAACCGATCTCGTGCTTTACCGAATGCCTCCATCGGAAAACCGTTGGCTTGCGCAAACAGTTCGCCGAAACTTACGCGGCGGAATGCAGCCGAAAAATCGAGTT
Organism: Phycisphaerae bacterium; assembly: GCA_963581115.1. Classification (GTDB taxonomy): domain Bacteria; phylum Planctomycetota; class Phycisphaerae; order Phycisphaerales; family Phycisphaeraceae; genus CAUZOD01. Next base: position 3,736 of record CAUZOD010000147.1, read on the forward strand.
GGTATTCACCCCAATCTATAATGCCGTCGTCGCAAATCGAAAATGCCAGTTCCCGGTAGAGCGATTCGGTCAGCTCCATCATGGTTTGGTAGTTGCCGAATGCCTCGTATACCTCAAGCAGAGTGAATTCCGGATTGTGCTGCCGATCCACCCCCTCATTGCGAAAGTTACGGGCAAGCTCAAACACACGCCGCATCCCCCCAACCAGAAGACGCTTCAGATATAACTCCGGAGCTACCCGCATAAACAACGGAATATCCAGCGCATTGTGGTGGGTGATGAAAGGGCGTGCAGCAGCTCCACCAGCTTGAGATTGCAAGATCGGAGTTTCGACCTCGATAAACCTACGTTGCTCTAGAAACCGCCGCAGCAAGGTGACAATTCGCGATCGCAGGCGCATGGTTTTCATCACCTTCGGATTGGCATACAGATCCACATAGCGTCGGCGGTACCGTTGCTGCTCATCCTGCAGCCCCTGCCATTTGTTTGGTGGCGGAGCCAAGGACTTGGTTGCGATCTGATACGTCTGAGCCCAAATGCTGATTTGGCCTGTTTTGGTCGCGCCGAGCGGCCCCTCGACAACCACGATGTCCCCATAGTCGGTCATCTTGGCCAGGGAAAACGTATCTGAACCGACCAACTTCTTGGACACCGCTAGCTGCAGATCGCCCGAATCGTCTCGGACCATCAGAAAGATTAAGTTGCCCATGATGCGATGCTGCACCACCCGTCCAGAAGTCTTCACCACAGGTCGATCGTCCTCATGGGCATCGCCTTGAAACCGCTCATCGGCCATCGGATCGTATCGCGACAGCGCTTCGCCAAGGCAAACCAGATCATCCACACGCTGACCGTAGGGGTCGATACCAAACTCGTCGCGAAGGCGATCAAGCTTGCGTTGCCGGTCCTGCAGGAGGTCGTCGTCCGCCATGACGCTCATATCCAAACACGGTCGAGCAACCGTAGTCGTACCGCAGGTACCACTGGACCGGGCTCCGACAACTATGGACTTATCGCTTCTGAATCTTGAAAACTCTTGTGACCCTGATCGCCCGCCAGATGTTCTGGACCGCCTCCGTACGCAGACCATCGGTCACTGGCTATTGATTACCCGCCTCCGCCTTTGCCGGCGGATCATCGTCTACCTCGGCCTCCACAGGGCGCTCGCCCGTGGCCAAAGCCGCCTCCGGTGGCGGCTCTTTCATCTCAATTTCTATTCCGAGACCGCGTTGGCGGTCACGCAGCCGCCGTTTTTTGCCGACACGTTCACGCAGATAGTAGAGTTTTGACCGGCGAATGTGGCCGTGCCGTACGATCTCAATTTTAGCAACACGAGGCGAATGAAGCGGGAAAGTACGCTCAACGCCTTCATTGGCAACAATCCGGCGAACCGTCATGTTCTGCCCCAAGCCACCGCCTTGCATCTTGATCACTACCCCAGTAAAAATCTGGATTCGCTCCTTGACACCCTCAATAATCTTAACATGCACATCCACGGTATCACCGACGCTGATCCGCGGCAGATTGGCCTTTAACTGGGCCCGCTGTACGGCTTGGACAATCGCTTCGCTCATCAGTGTCCTCAGGGGGAGTTGGAGTAGGTAGAATGATGCGGGCTCGGCCATCGCCCGCCTGACGCCGCCGCCGAGCCGCGTACTGTAGTCTCATCATCAGGCCATGGCAAAAATGCCCTCTTCGCCAATCTGAGAAATGATCTTGGCCACCCAAGGCCATCAGAGCCCTAGCCTACCTACAAGACGAGGGGCAACCCCCGTATATCGCCCTGTAATGCCCCGTCAAGCCCTTGTACACCTTGCAATTCACCCCGCAAAAGTGTTGCTTGTTATTGGTCATTGGGCGGGAATCTCTTTAAATCTGGGGGTGGCCCCTGCGTCAACAAATCAGGGCGGCGCTGCGCCGTGCGCTGCCTCGCCTGCTCCCGGCGCCAAGCCTGAATCTTACCGTGATCGCCCGACAGCAAGACCGACGGAACTGCCAGACCCTCCCAGGTCGCCGGCCGCGTGTATTGCGGAAAGTCCAAAAGTGGATCGGTTCCATAAAAACTTTCAGAGATTAGTGAATCGGCATCTCCAAGAACGCCAGGCAACATCCGGACGATAGTGTCGATCAGCACCATTGCGGGTAGTTCACCCCCAGAAAGTACATAATCGCCAATACTGATCTCATCCACACCTCCACGGCATCGCAGATTTTCGCTCAAACGCTCATCGATTCCCTCGTAATGTCCCGCAATCAGCAGTAACCGCGACTCAGACGCCAATGCTTCGGCCACACCCTGCGTCAACCGACGACCCTGTGGAGTCAGGATGACTCGGCGGGGTACGGTATCTGACTGCAGTTGCTCAACGGCTCTGACCGCATCCCAGATAGGCTGGCACTGCATAACCATTCCGGGACCTCCGCCGTATGGAGGCGCATCAACCTTGCCATGCTTGCTGAGGGTAAAGTCACGGATGTCGGTTAGGTGGTAACTAACCACCGGCGGACGTTTCCGGGTTAAATCGCTCGGATCTGAAACGGGTGTAGCGGCACGCTTGAGAATGCTGGCACCAAGCACACCGTGGAACATCTCGGGAAACAGCGTAAGGATGTCGATGCGCATCGCTCAGCTCAGTCAGGCTTTTTGCCCGGCGTCGGATCGATGCCGTTGTTTTTAAGCAGGGAAGCCACGGTCTCACTCGGCTGCGCTCCAACGCTTAGCCAATATCGAATGCGATCGGCCTTGAGTACAACCTGCTTGGACTTGTCAGCTTCCAACGGATCATAGTGGCCAAGGCGCTCGATTGATGTGGAATCTCGCGCAGACCGGCGATCCATGGCATTGATCCGATAAAAGGGCCGGTGCCGCCGCCCCATACGTTGCAAGCGAAGTCTAACCATCTGACTGAAGTCTCCGGAGGGCCGATCGATTTCTGGAAACGCACCGGCAGTGACCGTGACCGAATTGCCTGGGCAGGACCATCCGCCGGGGCAAGTCCAGCATTCTAGCCGATCTGGGCAGATGCTGCCAGCTAGACTTCCGATTCCACATCCACTGCAGACACGAAATGGTCCGGCTCACCGGGCACCGCACGCAAGGCTGGCCGATTCAGTAATGATTGCCGCGTCACGACCTCTACCCCTTCGCCAACCTCGACTAAAGCATCGGAACTCTCGTCAGCATCGGTGACCGTGGCAGGCGCCTTGAAAAGGCGAATTGGGCTGGGCACGTCGCCTAGCAACATGATGCGATGTTTTTTTCTCACGGGATCCGGGGTGGGCGCAGCGCTGAGTAACGCCCGGGTGTATGGATGCAACGGATGGCGATAAAGGGTCTCACGATCGGCGATC
>CAUZOD010000148.1:0-7078 GCA_963581115.1 Phycisphaerae bacterium
ATATCCCACCTCGCTAATCATCTCCAATACCGTGGTAGACGCCACTGCCCCAGATCGTTGTTCCAGTGGAACTAAAATGCCACCAACGCCCTCCAGAAGTATCGCATCACTGTTGGCATCGATTATTTCCAAACTGCGGTGCCACTGACACCAGTCGACCGTAATCCCGCGCTGTTCAGCCGCAACAGCTGGCGCCAATGGAGCCGCAAACCGAACCGGATTGATCACATCCAGTGGCAACCGACAATCCGCATAATGGGCCAAAGCTTCAGCATCCTCGCTGACCAATCCCTCTCGATCGTGGCGACAGCCGCTAGCAAAGGGCTTGCTCACCCCCAAGCGAATACCTGGTTGCTGTCGGCGAACTGCTACTGCGATCGCGCAGGCTACAGCAGTCTTACCAACATCGGTATCGGTACCCGTGACAAAAAGACCTGGGCGGGTTAGCCGTAGATGCCGCATCTGGCCATGGTACCTCCGTATGGCCAAACCGAAAAAATTTAAATTACCTTGAAAATCGGCTAGCAATGAGACTACATCTCAGTAACATCTGTATCTAATTAATGAGATTGAGTCTCATTAATTATTTTCTGCTCTGCCATCTTTACTGGAAGAACCTCAGCCACCATGCCCCCCCGATCACCAAGCCAACCTCCCTCAGCCGCATTCACCCTGATCGAATTACTTGTAGTGATCAGCATCATTGCCTTGCTGGTCGGGATCTTGCTCCCGGCTCTGGGCCAAGCCAAGGCCGTCGCCCGAGGAACTCAGAGTTTGAGTAATGTACGCCAGATCGGTTCGATAGCCATGTTTAATTTCCTTGCTAATAGCAAAGGGGAATACCCATGGATGAGCTCAGACATCCCCCGCGGAAATCGACCCCACGGCAATAAGCCCCGTTGGGCCGACTACATCTACCCATACATAAAAGAACAGGACGTATTCATAAGCCCCAATATCAACCTAGACGAGTCCATTCTTGCCAAGAAATGGTGGCACGAAACCTCCAGTGCGCCAGCACTACGTGCCGCTGAGAACCCAGGGCAGAACTATGCCGGCACCGCACTGTCTGAGCCAGAATTCGGATGGACGCTGTACGGTGGCTACGGCTACAACTACCAGTATTTAGGCAATTCGAGACCAGCCGTTGAATTTCGTCTGCGTGATACACAGATTGAAAGACCAACCAAGACCGTCGTGGTCGGTGATACGGCCGGCGCCGCCCAAGGGGCGGATGGACAGTACACGCTTGATCCGCCACTTCCCAGTTCACGCGGTAGTGGCAAATCCAGTGGGTATTATTCCACCAAGGCTTCTGGGCTGGACAACCGTGCCACTCCCTCCGACCGCAACAACGGTAGCGGCGCATTTGTTTTTGCCGATGGCCATGGCGAATCCCTACCAGTCGCCGATTTAGATGATCTCGGCAGGGATAACACGCCCGATAACGGCTTTTGGAATACCACAGGCAACGCCGATCCCCAGGTCAATTGACCGAGTCTCTTTCTGTTCGGTGATCGCTGCATGACCGAAGCCAAAAGACCAGTGGCACGGCTTTGAGTCCAGCAATCGCGGTCCGGATAATACTGAAAAAATCAATTTTCACGGACCCGCCACTACCGCGTCCTGCTCGATGGGCACGGATGCCCCTTGACCACTGCTAGGTCAAATGAGAGGCATCCAAAATGTGCCGTGTACACTGATATCAGTCAGCAAAAAACTCGAAGGCTGGTCCTTGGTTTCCATTCAGTATGGTGGTACGCAAAACGGGCAAGCGGCTTGAATCTCGGCGGCGATGGCTGGTATATGCCCTGCCCGCGATGAACATGTTCCTGGCGTGTTTCATTGCCGCAGTACTGCCGATCAGTTCTACCACCGCATCTTTCTTGAAACCACCACCTGGCACCGCCCCGTCACCAGCCACGATACACCATAAAGACACACCCGAAACTCTTGGCCATCACCCAACAGTCTTCAGCCCAACAATATCTCCCGTCGCGGGCAATCACTCGGCCCGGTGATGGATCTGGCCTGATTCCACCTGGCTCCGATCCAGTTGTCTTCATTCCCAATGTCGTACTGGGAAAGGGGGCGGGACTGAAGTCCTCACTGGTCACACAACTTGCCATCAATACCCACCCGCAGGCCCGGCGGGTGGCCTACGTTGTCGACATCTCCGGCTCGCTAGTAGACAGCCTCTCTGATGTGGTGAACTGGCTGGGTGAAGCCATGGACCAACTTAGACAACCGCATATTTCAACATTCTATTCTTTCGCAACCACCAGATTATCGAAGTGCCCCCGCAAGGCCTCACAAGGAGCACCTTCCGCGCGAAGGCCCGAATTTCAACTGGATCCAGTTGAACCAAGGATACATCAAACCGGTGGGCCAATCCGACATAGGTGACGCCATCCAAGCCGCACGACACCTAATGTAGATGATGTATCCATCGTTTCCGATGACGGGTTAGGCATCGGACCGGCATGGGAGAACGGCCCAGAGAAGATCCGTCAACTCACCAACACGGCCGACCCCTACCCGCTGCGCATACACACGGTACAGTTTTACTGCCGTGACCCAGCTGGTGCCTTGGAAGCGATCGCCAACCGCTTCTCGGCGGTTCCTATACCTTCATTGAGCCATCGGTACACGGTCCTCGCTTCGTCATCGACCTGTACGGCGACATAGGTCACATCAATCAACCCATGGCCCAACGAGACTGGTGATACTCTCCAGAGCAAAAAACTACCGCTATGGCACCATCGGTTCGTACGCATCCACCTCTTTGTTGTTGCGCTCAGTAGCGCCCACGGCGTTTTGCACGCGATACTGATCGACCATGCGAGCATCAACCCGGCCATCAACACTCGTGCGCATTGTCGCCATGGGCGGAACCGTAGCGCCCGCCTGTGATGGGACATCGGGGGCAGTCTGCCAACCGTAGCCGGCACGGCGCATTTGCTTGAAACGTGCTTTGCTGGGAGGCTCGGCCATACGAAGTTGACGCAACAATTCGATTCGTCGGCCTTGATCCATCTGCGATGCGACACCGGTCATCACATCCTGCATCCCCGAGGCAACCGCCCATGGCCGGACCATGGGCCGCAGTGCTGCGATCCGACGGCCCAACCGCCACACTGGACTTGAGTCAACCGAATCAGCGTGAGTGACCAAATCAAAATCATTGGCCTCTGCAATGGCCTGCACGATCTTGTCTGGCGGAAGATCGACCTGGGCCTGAAGCAAGCGACGGCCCAATTCATATCCCAATGCATAGCCGATCTGACTGCCTATCGGTTCAGAGCCCCATTTCCTTGCCCGTGGTAACACAGCATCAGTTGTGCTCGAGTCGGGGGGCTGTTCAATTGTTACCGCTTTACCGGTAGCAGTCGTAGTCTGCCCGTCCGGATCGACCGGTATGTCGGCAGCCTTCAACTGCCCGGGCACCCCCGCACCGACCAGAATCCATGCCAACACCACAGGCACAACGTATCGAACCCCAAACTTCAATAAATGGCTCCTCTGCCCCTCGGCTCTGATGGCTCTAGCCCACACTACTGCCAACCACCACTGCAGGGATGTAACACGACTGCCAAGAAGATTTGTAGTTGCGTTTATGGCCATCAAACGCGGATAGTCGCACGATTTGGAATCCAACACAACCACGCAGCCCCGTTGGGCGATAATACGATGGCAATACAATTCACCACCACCCTGATCCCAAGCTGGTCAGCATGGATGTCTCACCGGCTTCGTCGTGCGCAAATACATACCGCACAGATCGCCGACAAAGTGCCAGTATATCACAAGGCAATCGAACGATGGCCCGCGAATCGGTCCCGTTGTCACAGAATCCCGCTACCCGAGATCACCAACTATCGTCTCGACGGTCCCGACCACCGTATCCACCACCGCCACCACCGCCACCACCGCCACCACCGCCACCACCCCGTTGCTCGCGAGGACGGGCCTCATTGACATTCAGAGTCCGGCCTTCGAACTCCTGGCCATTGATCGCTTCAATCGCTTTCCGGCCCGACTCCTCGTCTTTCATAGTGACAAAGGCGAATCCGCGAGGACGACCGGTTTCACGATCGGTGATCACCGCAACCTCCTCTACCTCACCATAATTCGAGAACAGGCCCTCAAGTGACTGGTCGCTCGTATCGAAGGACAGGTTGCCAACATAAATTCTCATCATGGGTCGCTCCATCAACGTGATGCCGTGGTATTCTCGGAACGAGTCCGGGGATCTTCAACGAGCGTCACGGGTTCACAAGTGGCCGACAACGGCTGCCCGCCTCATCGTAATTATAATGCCTGCAAGGCCTTCCTGCACCCCTCGGTAGCCGGCCTGCCTGCACCACCTGATAGTCTCCAGCGAGACCCCGCACAATGGAGCTTTCTGTTTTCGAAACTTTTTGGTGTATTGGCCTCGTTGTCGGGGCCGTGCGGATCAAGGCACCGCATACCGTCTTAATCACTCCGCCTGCGTCACTGAAATGTAGCCCCGTAACAAATACACAATGGCAACTTTCTACACACCAAGGCCGGTTTTGCCACTGAACATGGTCGCCAGAATCGACATCACCGTATCATGACCCCACCCGATGCGCTGGCCGAGACATGATCATGACCGAACTGCTGATTGACAACATTCGTGCACTTGATCCGGGCCGTGGCGAAATAGCAAGTGCCTTGCTGATCCGTGAGGGGCGAATCGCAGCTTTCGATCCTCCACCGCCACAGACCCAACACATTTCCCGTGTGGATGGCGGTGGACGCTTGCTAACACCCGGCCTGATTGATGTACACACACATGGTATCGAGCAGTTTTCTTTCGAAGCTGGTCCGGATGTGCTTGCCAAAGGCATTGGGCGGCTTGGCCGCTACGGCGTAACCAGCGTATTACCCACACTGTACCGGGTAATGGAACCGAAAAAACTGGACGAACTAGCGGCACTAGCCACGGCGCTGGATCGTTGCCGCGGCACCCATGTCCCCGGATTTCACTTGGAAGGACCGTTCTTAGCGTTGCCTGGGGCTGGCGCAGCTACCCTCAATGGTGACGTGGCATTGCTCGACGAGATCATTGCCGCAGCCAATGGCCGCGTGGCTTCGATGTCGATCAGCCCGGACACGCCGCAAATCGTGCCTGTCATTGAGCAATTGGCTGAACGGGGGATTGTTGTGTTCATAACTCATACCCGCGCCACGGCCGAGCAGACCCAGCTCGCAATTGATGCTGGTGCATGCCACGCCACCCACTTCTACGACGTGTTCCCCATCCCGGAGGAGACAGAACCCGGCGTACGGCCGGTGGGTGTCGTGGAGACGGTCCTGGCTGACCCGCAGGTTTCGGTCGACTTCATCGCCGATGGGGTACACGTGCACCCGACAGCCATCCTGGCAGCACTGGCGGCCAAGGGATACGAGGGAGTTATGCTCATCACAGACGCCAACATTGGCGCTGGTATGCCCGATGGCCTGTACGAGACTGCTTGGGGTTATCCCGTGAAAATTCAAGCTGGCAACGCTGCTCGAATTCACCAGCCCACAGCGCCCAATCATGGCCACTTGGCTGGCAGCTGCCTCACAATGGATCTGGGCATGAGCAACTTGCTGAACTGGCTCCCGGGAACACCAGAGCAAATCTGGCAGTTGGGCACGTCTAACCCGGCTCGCCTGATGACATGGCATAACAAGGGCACTCTCCGTCCCGGTGCTGACGCAGATCTCGTGATGTGGGATGTGGACCCGAATCACGACCATCGGCTGCTGGCTCACCGCACTTGGGTAGCAGGCACCTGTGTGTTCGAACGAAACGGCGTCGACGCCTTGAACCGATCATGCGGTGATTCCTGAACACCATGCCAACTGGTAAATGCCGGGCGCCGCTTGAACTTCCATTCAAAGCTCATGGGTTGAAAGATAGGCGGGCACCTGCACCTCCCAACCCCGTTCGTCATGGATCTTCCCGGCAAGTTTCAATGCGGCTTTCTCTTCACCATGGGTAAGAAACAGATGCTTTGGAGCACCCTGGAAATGCCCTAACCAGTGAAGCAGCTCCTGATGGCCGGCATATGCCGACAAGCCGTAAATTCGGCGAACATGGGCACACACCCGGCGATGGCGTCCAAAGATACGCACCGTATCCGGCTCCTGAAGTATCCGGCGTCCCAAAGTGCCGCTGGCCTGATAGCCTACGAACAAAATGGTCGATTCCGATCGCTCAATATTGTGCACCAGATGGTGCTTGATACGCCCGCCCGTACACATGCCCGACCCCGCCAAAACAACGTAGGTGCCGCGTTTTTCGTTGATCGCCTTGGATTCGTTGACAGATCGCACCAGCTTGATGCTGCGCCAGGCTTCATCCAACTCGCCACTCTCCAAGAGCCGTCGGGTCTTATCGTCTATGAAATCATGATGGCGTCGGAAAACTTCGGTAACATTGACCGCCATCGGACTGTCAAGAAAAACCGGCACTGGTGGAATCCGCTTCTGCTTAATAAGCCTAGCCAGGTACAACAGCAACTCCTGAGCCCGTTCGATCGCGAAGGTTGGGATCACAAGGTTGCCGCCACGACACAACGTTTTCTGAATCGCATCTGCCAACTAACTAAGGATGTCATCAGGTTTTTCGTGGTCACGGTCCCCGTAGGTTGACTCCATGACGACCACGTCAACCTGCGAGATCAGGGTAGGATCGCCAACGATTGGCACATCCCACTAACCGATGTCGCCAGAAAAGAGCAGTCGCCTCGTGCTTCTATCTTCCCGCACCACTATTTCCAGCATGGCAGCGCCTAGGATGTGACCAGCCTCACGAAAATATACCGCTACGTCTTCGGCCAACTTCACCGCGTCATCAAAATCCACCCCCTGCATCAGGGAGCCAACCCGTTCGGCATCTGCCACCGAGTACAGCGGTTCATAGGGGTAGCGACTCTTCTTTTTTTCCTTCCTGTGCCGCTTCTGCTTGTACTTGACATCCTCCTCCTGGATTCGGGCTGAATCGGCCATCACGATCCGGGCCATTTCGACGCTTGGTTCGGTGGTGATGATCTTCCCGCAA
>CAUZOD010000149.1:0-7059 GCA_963581115.1 Phycisphaerae bacterium
TATCGGTAAATATATCGACACGTCGATGATTCTGGGCGCCCATAGCGACATCTGAATCTAGAGAAATAGATAGTTTTCTCGAGCCAGATCCGGGAGGATGTTTCCGATCAGGGTTGGTGCTGAAGGCAATTGCCCCGGATTGGCCAAATAGAGGTGGCCAGGAAGTTTATGGTTTAAGCGTGTGTTATGTTTAGTGGGAAGCGGCCAGTCAAAAAGCCATCGCCGGCCTTAGAACTGAGCACGGCTCGGGTTGATGACGGCGGTCAAGGCGCCGGTGGTTGGGGGCTTTGGTATTTTTTTCAATTGGCCCTCGAATCCTGATTGCTTATGGCATCCAGCCTGATAATTCGGATTCCTGGCTCTAGGCTGCCCGGGTAGTCGGCGCGGAGTTGCGGCGGTCCAACCCGGCTAGAGTCCAGAGTGCGATGATCGTGGGATCCAGTTGTTCTGCACGCTCGTCAAACCAGTTCATCAACTCGGCGAACCGGATCGTCATCCGGAAGGCCGGATCACCAGCCAGTAAATACAGGATGAATGCTGAGACCAGTGACCGCTCGGCATCAGTGCAGTCGTCTGCTGTGCCGAAGAGCCCATCTTCGCCCTGCATGGCAGCTAGGGATGCTAGACCCTGTTCATAGGCGACTTGGCAGCGTTTATAAGTGGCGTCTTCTGTGGAATTTGTGGTGAAAATCTGATTGGCAACCCGGCCCAGGGCGGCGATAGCCGCAGCCGTTGGCAGCGGATCTGGTGGTCCACCGATGCCAAAAGCCCCATCAGTCCGCTGCTGAACCAGCAGTGCCATAGTCATCTCTTGGCGGATTAGTGTTGGTTCATGGGCCAACTCGGTGAGTCGGTGCAGACTTAGGGCAATAGCGGTGACAGGCCCACGGGACAATCGGATCTTCAAGGGTAGCGACAAGCAGGCGGCATCGCAGGCGAACTGGTGCTGCAAGATATCCTGCTCAGCATACACGAAAAGCCTTTTGGTCATGGTCGTAGTGGAATTGCGCATGATGAATTGCTCCTACACATATGATCGGGTAATGTTCGGTATCATATTGTCCACGAATAGCACGGCATGTCAAGCGAGAAGTTTGGTAAATATTTAGTATTGTTCAGCGTTGCTGGACGACAGCAGCACGGTGGGCAGGATTGCGAAAACCGGGTAACCGGTTCAGTAGTAAAAAAGCCTCTGCCACAGGGCTCCGGTCCTGTGGCTAGAGGCATGCCACGGCTATCCGCAATATGTTGTTGCCTATCGTATCGGCACGTTTGGAAGCATGTCAATGAAGGATTACACTGAAATTTAAATATAAATAACATGCGTAAAATAAAAACTTTATGTAATATCTGCCCCGTATTTCTCGAGATTTGCACCAAGCAAATTTTTTTCGAGGTTCTAGTCCCAATCGGAGATTTGTCAGCTAAGTCAAGCTGGCTTCAACGCTTGGATTGAGTTATGCCAGGAGGTATTTGTGGCAACTGAAATCGAAGTGGCAGTGGGGGTTCTGGCTGAGCGTCGTAACGGACGAATACGGGTGTTGATCGGCCGGCGGCCTGACGGCCAGATTCTCGGTGGATATTGGGAGTTCCCCGGGGGCAAGCGTCGCGACGGCGAAAGCTTGGAGCAGTGCTTGGTGCGCGAGTTTCGAGAGGAATTGTCGTTGACAGTGCAGGTTACCGGTGACCTGCCGGTCGTGAAATATTCATATGAACATGGGAACGTATTGCTGTACCCGTTTCTCTGCCGGCGACTTGGCGGGCAGGTTCAGGATATCGCCGTCAGCGAGCATCGATGGATTGATCCGCTTGAGCTAAATAGTTACCGATTCCCGCCGGCAAACGGTCCATTGCTAGATCATCTGGTCCGGATGATGGGGCCCCAGTCTAAATAGCAGACTCGCTAGTCCAGGCTCTTAGAGATTCTGCGGTAGACCTCGGATTCTAGAAGACCAGTGATCTCGATGACCTTTTGGGTGGATGTTTTGCCTTTGGTAACTTGGGCGTATTTGGCAGGTATCCCCAACGCTTTAGCAAGGGTTAACTCCACTGCTGCGTTCGCCTTGCCACGTTCTGCTGGGACGGTCACTTTAATTTTGAGGGTTTTGTCCAGCCATCCCACGATCTGGTTGCGAGAAGACCCAGGAATAACTCTGGTTGGTAGTGTGACGGTGGTGTGGTTCATGCGTCAAGCCGCAACTGCTTCTGCGGTGCAGGGCGAGTGTTCTACACTTACTTTTGCGATTCGTTTGGACAAGAAAATAGTAGAGCCGATTGTTCTGGCTGATGAGGCCCGATGCCACATGGAATCTGCTGCGAATTTTTGCCCGTGCTACTTTTGCCTTCGCCGTGAATCAAAAACCCCCCGAAGGGGGTGGTGAATACGGAGAGGGCGGGATTCGAACCCGCGGTACGGTTGCCCGCACACTCGATTTCCAGTCGAGCACCTTAAGCCGCTCGGCCACCTCTCCAGTTAATGGTGCGGATATCGTATGACATCGGGCAGTGCTGTAAAGGAGTGCCAGTGGCCAAAGCACTTTGCGGACTGATTGTGGTGGACAAGCCGGTGGGCCTTAGCTCCATGGACGTGGTGCGGCGGGTGCGTCGCGCCGCATCACAGGGAGCCGGGCAGCGGCGGGTCAAGACCGGCCATGCTGGGACGCTTGATCCACTGGCTACTGGGGTAGTGGTCTGCTGTTTGGGATCCGCGACCCGTTGCGTCGAACAGTTGATGGGCTTGGTTAAGGTCTATGACGCTCAGATTGATCTGAGTGCCTATACCTGCACGGATGACCGGGAGGGCCCGCGGGAGCCAGTTGTGGTCAACACCCTCCCCCAACGCGATGTAATCGACCGGACCTGCGCCACCTTCGTGGGTAAGATTGAGCAGATTCCACCTCGTTACAGCGCGGTACATGTTGGTGGCCAGCGAGCTTATCAGCTTGCTCGCAAGGGCCAGCGCGTCGCTATCGCGCCGCGTGTAGTTCGAATTGATGCCATCATGGTGCTGGGCTATGAATGGCCACTGCTTGACCTGCGTGTTACCTGTGGCCGAGGGACATACATTCGTAGCTTGGCCCGAGATTTGGGTGTTGCCCTGGGCACTGGTGGGCATCTGGCCAGTCTTTGCCGGACCGCTGTGGGACCGTACACGATTGATCAAGCCCAACCGATCAAACGGTTTGAAGTGCCAATCACTGCAGTAGATCTATTGCCGGTACCGGCATGAGCACCATTATCCAGGCATGGCCAAGGGGGTTAACGGGGATTAAGCGGTTGTCTCCTAGACTTGAAATCCAAAACTCTACCTACCTCATTGCCAACCCGATTGCCGGTGGTGCAGGTGAAGCAGTGGGTCAGTAAGTGTTTGAATCAATCCGGCCTGGACCCACGGTCAACCCATCGCATTAGTAGCAGCCCAAATTCAAATAATGCGTACAGCGGGACCGCCAAGACAAACATGCTAAATAGATCGGCTGGAGTGAGCGCCGCCCCCAATGCGGCACAGGCGAAAATAGCGTAGCGGCGCAGTTTCACGATTTGATTGGGGTCGAAAAGACCAGTCCAGCCCATCACCAGCATTACCACTGGCACATGGAAAGCCAAGACCACGCCCAGTATCATCATCGCGGCAAAACGCACGTACTGACCAAGACGCGGTAGGGGTGTGATCAGCCGATTCGATGCCGTGGCCAAAATGCGAATCTGGCCGTCGATTACGGTTTTGAGGCTGCGCTGTGGGCGGTTGATCCAACTCATGCCATCGATCAGCTTGGTTGGATCGGCATTCAGGGAGGGAAACCGGTTGGCGACCATTTCTTGCTCGGACGACGGTGCTGGTTGCATTGCTGGGGACGGTGTCTTGCCGTAGGCTCGGAGCAATTGTCGCATGACCGGACCGGTTTCTTGCGCCTCAATTTCGGGATACAGGGATGCAAAATTTAGAAAAAACAGGAGGCTTACGGGCAACAGGATCCAATAGGTGAAGGCCACTCCCATCGCTGTCATGGCTATGCTGAACGGAGTGAGGAGGTAAACCATTTTTTTTTCGTGGTCGTACAGGCCGCTGACCACGAACGTCCAGAGTTGATAGATCATCCAGGGCGAGCAGAGGATGGTGGCGCTGATCAGGCTCACAGGTAGGTAGACACTTGCGAATCCGAACGTGGGGTCTGTTTCAATCGTTTGTGGCGGGTGATTCAGAGCGTGCTGGGCTTGCAGTAGCGGGCGGGCCAGGAATGCGATCAGATGGAAACCGAAAGTAAACGTGATTGCCGCACATACGCATATACCCACCAGCACCCGAATTAAGCGCATCCGCAACTCTTCGAGGTGCTCTCCGAAACTCATCCGCAGTTCACTAGCGCGATCCGGGAGTGGGCTGTCAGGCTGATCCAGAACCATGGTGGAATTCTAACTTGGATATGGATCCCATTTTTCTGGACGGGTGGAGTTGGTGGCACTAGACAATCAGCATCGTATCGCCGTACGAATAGAACCGGTATCCATGATCAATCGCCACACGGTACCAGCTCAGCAACCGTTCGATCCCAACGTCCGGTAGCGAGGCGACCAGCGCCAGCAGGGTAGATCTTGGCAGATGGAAGTTTGTCAGCAGGTGATCCGTGAAGCGGAATTCGAATCCGGGGCGTATGAAGAGCCCGGTTTCCCCGGTGTGTGATCTAGGTAGGGGCTCGGGTAGGCTTTCCAGGGCACGGACGGTTGTAGTCCCCACGGCAGTGATGCTTCGGGCGCAGCGTATCGCGGTGATCGTTGGTGCTGGGATCTCGATAGCCTCTCGGTGCATCTTATGCTGGTCGAGGCGATTGCTGCGGATGGGAGCAAAGGTTCCGGTCCCAATGTGCAGGACCACCTGGGCTTGGCTCAGCCCCGTTTGGGCCAGGCGATCCAGTAGATCTTCGGTAAAGTGCAGTCCAGCCGTCGGTGCAGCCACGGAACCTGGTACGTTGGCGTAGACGGTGTTGTAATGTTGGGCATCCTCCTCTTTGCTTACCAATTCGCCGCGATGTCGCCGTTCCCGGCGGATGTAGGGAGGAAGTGGCATCTGGCCCTGTCTTTCCAGGACAGTGGGGTCTCCATCTAATCGGGCCTTCCACCGGCCGTTGCCACTGGATTCCATCAAGCACAGTGTGGTGCTGGGATCAATTTGGAGCATGTCACCTAGTTGTAGCCGACCGCGTGATTCCAGCAGCACCTGCCAATGGTGGTTGGGATCGCTGCGGAGAAATAGACCGCCGATCTTGCCGCCAGTCTTGACCCGTGTTGCTTGGAATTGCGCTGGCAGCACACGCGATTTATTGACGACCAGCAGGTCGCCTGCGGTGAATAGTCCCATGTCTGCTAAATCAGCAACGTGGCAGTGTTCTAGCCGTTCGTCATCGCGGTAAACCACCAGCAGGCGGGCACTATCCCGGGGCTGAGCCGGTTGGGTTGCGATCAGTCGCGGCGGTAGCTCGTAGTCGAGTTCCTCGATCCGCATGTAGGCATCCTAATCATGTGTGGCGATTGTACGATTCGTTGCAGCCACTTTGCGTGCCCCAGCGGGCAGACATTGGCCTAGTTCTGAAATCTGGCCTGTAGTGCTGCTCGCATTACTCATTGGGTAGGCCGGTCTGTTGCATATGGGCAACATTCCGCAGGGTCGGATCATGACAGGAAATTAATTATGGAGTATTAGCCGTTGCCTTTCATGATGTTACACAAAGAGGGCAAGATGTGGTGCAGGGCTCGCAACTCGGAGGGCATGCGTATCGGTGGCCCTGATAACTTGATGCTGCACCTGATCCACCGCGACCTATTTGGCTTTAGCTATGCTCACTTAGCACGCTTGACCGCAGTCCCGTTTGGCCTGGATGTCTTCAACCATGTCAACTGTGACACTATCGCGCCGTCAGGTGAATCGGCCGAAGCCTGTGCAAAACCGTGTGATCCCCGGGATGTCACCTCGGCCGATGTGCCACGGCCCGGTGATGATGGCTACTCGGCATCTCCGATGGATGCAACTGCATTCGAGCTAGTTGGCGACGCTGGCGCAGGGCCCGGTAACCTCCTGGACGTGATGGCCTAAGCAGCAGACGTCCAAAGATCCCTGCGATGATGTTGAAGCTTACTGATCCCATCGAGGACGTGATTCGCCAGATCAATACGCTGGACCGCGGTAGTTGCATTCGGGAACTTCGTGCTGTGCCGCACGTACAACTGAACTTCACTTCTGATTTTCTGCTGGCACAAACGATCGACCAGCTCCGACATCTTCTTCTAGCTGCGCACCAACAGGCCCGTCGGTATCTGGCGTGAGAGACAGACATGCAGGACAAGTTGAGCGATAGAGAGGCACTCTGGTTCGGGGCTGTGGCCGGTAACCCCCATCGCGATCTACTCAAGTCCGGAGCTCGGATAGTTTAAGGGGCGGCACTTCCAGTAGACATGACATATAGATCGCTAGAGCCGCTCTTTTCAACGTTGCTAGGGTTAGACTGGTCTCTGGGCTGCTCCGCGACTTCCTTTCGGGCATC
Organism: Phycisphaerae bacterium; assembly: GCA_963581115.1. Lineage (GTDB taxonomy): Bacteria > Planctomycetota > Phycisphaerae > Phycisphaerales > Phycisphaeraceae > CAUZOD01. The sequence continues at coordinate 6,537 of CAUZOD010000149.1, forward strand.
AGGACGCCACTAATGACGAAAGCCGTACACGATCCGTTGCGCCGGGCCGGTTGGCCCAACACCGTCGGTATCGTCGTGTGATCTGGACGATCTTTAGGACGTTGGCACTGGTGGTCTTGGGCGTCGCCGATCATTGTGGCTGGTTACTCTATCCCGGTGAAACGATGCGGCGTGTTAATGATCGATGGTTTCGGGTTGTTGAGGTAATGGACCATACTCGGTGGCGATCGATTGGTTGCTGAGAATGACGATACGCTCGAGACACAAATCAGTTTTCTGGGTGTTCGCCAGCCGACTGTATCGCATGGGGCTTGGAGTGAGCATGTGTTAGACGAACTTTGTCAGCGCGTACTCAGGCATGTTATGATTCTGGAGATCAATCCCGACTTTGCCCACAAGGGTTCAGATCCATTATCAGCGTCGGTCAGATTTGATGACGGCGTGCTGGCCAATGAAATTTTGCTGTGCCAAGGATTGGTGGTTCAGGATCCGGATCGGGTCCACGATCGTGTTGAGAGGTTCT
>CAUZOD010000150.1:0-7050 GCA_963581115.1 Phycisphaerae bacterium
TACGGGCAGCAGGAAGGCGCGTTGTACAACGTCACTTCGCCTGCACCTGCTATCACCCGCTGTTCCTGTTCAACCAGGACGGTGACCTGGAGCGGGCGCTGCTGCGCAAGGGCAACGTCCACATCGCCGACGACTGGCGATCAGTACTGGGGCCGGGGGTCGAGCGATACAAGGACGTTGACATCCCCAAGTTCTTCCGAGGCGACGCGGCCTTTGCGCAGCCCGGGGTGTATGTGTACCTCGAGGCGGAGCATTACCAGTATGTGATCCGCCTGCCGGGAAACAACCTGCTGCGAGAACACGTGCGTCATTTGCTGATGCGGCCCGTCGGCCGACCGCCGAAGAAGCCAGTCGTGCGCTACCACAGCTTCGAGTACCAGGCCAAGAGTTGGGACACACCTCGCCGGGTAATCGGCAAGATCGAGTGGCATCAGAGCGAGTTGTTCCCACGGGTAAACTTCGTGGTGACGAACCTCACGTGGTCACCCAAGAAGGTTGTCGCTTTCTACAACAAACGCGGTTTGGCTGAGCAGTGGATCAAGGAAGGCAAGTACGCGGTGAACTGGACCTGCCTGTCTTGCCACGACTTCGACGACAACCAGGTCCGGCTGCAACTGTTCGCGATGGCATACAACCTGGGCAACTTCTTCCCCGCTTGGCGTTGCCCGCCAGCGTGAAGCACTGGACGCTGACGACGCTGCGCGAGAAGCTGATCAAGATCGGGGCGAAGATGGTGCGCCATGCCCGATATGTGACCTTTCAACTGGCCGAGGTCGCCATCCCGCGACAGCTGTACCGAGCCATCCTTGATCGGATTCGCCGATTCGCGGTGATCATGCCGAGGGCGTCGCCGACATGACCAGTCGCATCGACGGACAAACCGACGAACAAGCGGCGGATGACGCTATCGGTTCGGGCAAATCTGGCCTGGAGCGGGTTCTGGGGCTCGCGCAACGCCGATCTAGCCCCCAATTCGAGGACGCCCGACGGTGTTCGAGACATAAACGCTTGGATTCCCCCCGGGGGGGTTACACTGGTACGTGAAGAGCCCGGAGGTGTAGCCGGGCAAAGGCCATATGGGAAATGTCGGATGAACTACTTCACCCTATGTTATCTGCGTCGTTGGGTGTATTAATACTAGCTCCTTTTGTTCGCGGGGAGACTCCGTCGGATTACCCCATCAGCCCCGTTCCCTTAACTAGCAAACAGATTAAAGATTCATTCTGGAAACCCCGGCTGGACATCAACAGAACCATATCGATTCCCCATAATTTCCACCAATGCGAGTTAACCGGCCGCATCGACAGTTTTACCTGGGCCGCACAAAAAATGGAAAATCGCCAGGGCGGGGTTTACTTCGATTCCGACGTGTACAAGGTAATCGAAGGGGCGTCGTATTGCCTGGTGGATTATCCTGACTCCGAACTCACAAACTACCTCGATAATTTGATAAAAGTGATTGCCTCGGCCCAAGAGGATGACGGCTATCTACATACTTTCCGCATAATTAATCCGAAACACAAATTTAATGGCGATTCTCGTTTTTCTCACCCAATTAGCCACGAACTTTTCAATGCCGGTCATTTGTATGAAGCATCTGTCGCACATTATCAAGCCACACGCCGTCGTGGCTTGCTGGATATCGCCCTCAAGAATGCCGATCTGGTATGTCACGTATTTGGGGATGGTAAAACAAATAAAAGTGATCACCCAGAAATCGAATTGGCTCTAGTAAAACTTTACCACATTACGGGTCGTGAAAAGTATTTGAATCTGGCCAAGCGCCTTTGTGATTTCAGACTCGCAAGTTATGAGTATCCCAAGGATCCACAGGAATACGAAGCAGCAGGACATGCCGTCGCTTCGACCTATGTCTACTGTGGCATGACTGATCTTATAGCTTTGCAGAGAGCTCCGGAGTACCGCAGAATTATAGATTCTATCTGGGAAGGTGTTGTTTCCAAAAAACTGTATCTCAATGGGGGAATCGGCAACTCCGACGAACATTTTGGAACCCACTATGTTTTAGCGAACAGTCATCTTGATCATACGCCCGGAGCAGGTCAGCCCCCCGAAATCAAAACCTGCGCAGCTATCGCATTTTCTCTTTGGAACCATCGCCTCTTTCAATTGTATGGTGATGCAAAGTATATCGACGTTTTAGAAAGAACCCTCTATAATGTGTTTTCATCTTCAGTTTCTCTTGCAGGGGATACGTTCTTCTATGCTAATGCACAATTACACGATGGAAAAAGATTTTGTAATGCGGTATATAAGGAACGCGTACCGTTTTTTCGGAGGGGTTGGAAACTGTTGCCCCACCAACATCGTACGTTTCTTTCCGCAGATTCCTTCTATGATCTATGCTCAAAAGGAGGATAATTTTTATGTCAATTTGTTTATAGACAGTGATGTTACATTAAATGTTAAAGGCACCAAAGTTGGTCTGCACCAGAAAACCAATTACCCTTGGGACGGCCATATAGGAATTCATCTGGAGCCGGAAAAACCGGTTGAGTTTGCCCTGAATATCCGAGTCCCCAGCTGGACGCGGAATCAGCCGCTTCCCAGTGATTTGTATCGGTATATGAATAATAGAGAAGAGAACGTGACTTTGGAGCTCAATGCAGAAGAGATTCCGTTACAAGTGGATAAGGAATTTGCCGTTATCCAGCGTCAATGGAAGAAAGGCGACATGATTCAGATCGACCTTCCCATGCCGGTTCGGCGGGTACTCTGTCACGATGCCGTTACAGCCAATACTGGTAAGGTGGCTTTAGAACGCGGCCCCATTGTCTATTGTGCTGAAGGAGTAGATAATAACAACAAAGTACTCGATTTTGTCCTTTCGGATAACGCGAAGCTGCAATCGGAATATCGCCCCGATCTACTGAACGGTGTTGTTACAATCAAAGCCCAAGCAAAACAACACGATATTGTTGCAATTCCTTACAACTGTTGGCTTAACCGTGGACAGAATGAAATGACCGTCTGGTTTCATCGTGAGGCGATCCCTGGAAAACCTTAAATTCGATGTGGGGAATCAGTGATGTTGCCACACAATTTGAAAATATGTGATCTCGGCGACCCGGAGAAAATGAAATATAAGTGTGGAAGCGATGCTTTATACCGCCGGCGGCGGGGATGACTGCCCAAGGTATTCGACTATAGATGTCTTCGTCGTCATACGGCGGAAAATCGTTCGATCGAAATTTAACGCGCGTCTTCATGCCAACCTTGGCAGCTAACGTACTTGGCGATAACCTGCGGGCGTCTACGCCGAGCCCGCCGAATTGACAATATTCTATCCTGACTCTGGCGACTGACGAGAACCAGTAGCCTCGCCCGCCAGGTTCATCGCCGGGTTATGTGACTTGATATAGCTTTCGAGCAACTGCGTCGTGTTACCACCGATGATTCTACATCCACCGACGGCAATGGATAATCCAACATCTGGTTCAGGCACCCAGAAATCGGTCCCGCCCCTGGACCAAGGCGATGATCTTCTGATCTGCAATCGCGCGATTCAGCATCCAGAATCCGCAATCAGGATGAATCCACTTGATGCGACCTCGGCCAAGAGCCTTCTCCGCCTTTTCGATCCGTTCGGCAACTTCATCTGCCGTCTCTACGTGATTGACTTTGATGTCGATCACGCCAATACCCAGGCCGATCCGTTCATCGATGCCCTTCAAGGCATCTAGGTCATCCTCCGGTCGATGCGCCAATTCCAGCACCAGATGGTGGCAGTGGAGGCTGTTCAAGAATTCAATAAGCTTGCGCCAAGATCCTTTCTGAATGGTCTGACCACCGTAGTTGCCAAAACAGAAATGAACCGCACGTTCGACACCCTCACCGATACGATCCAGCACAGCGTTAATCGCGCGCGCAGCCAGCGGGCCGTGGTCGGGATTGCCCGGGATGTTCGCCTCGTCGACCTGCACGCACGCACACGGCAGGCCAACCACTTGGTCGGCGAGTACTTCGGCCAAAGCCATCAATAGATTCTCAAAGTTTCCATAGTGCCGATCCATCAGCGTCCGGGCAAGCATGTAAGGGCTGGTAACGGTGAACTTGAATGGCCCCCCCGCGACCAAACTGGTCCGATGACAGTCCGAAAGTAGATCGAGCGAACCCTCCTCAAGCGGCCCGGTCACCACGGCCGCGGGTTTGGTGCGAAAGTCCATTGGCGCCAACTGTGAGAATGCTTCGTTGTCGCGGCGCCCCAGTTCATTGCTAACGCCTGCCAGGGGCCGAACGAAGTAATCAATCATCCCATTGGTCTCAGGATGGTTGATATCAAACCGGTAGAGTTCACCATCGGTGGGCAGATCAATTCTCGCCTGACGCTGCGTGTCGAACACAACGCGCGTCGCGTCAATAACACCCTGCTGTGACGGTGTGGCGGCCAGCCAGCTTGGTACCGGATAACTCCCGACTGTCGTGGTGCCAATGGCAGGAGCGGAATGATTCGGCATGATTGGAGTCTCCACGAATCAGTATTGCGAGGGCTTCCCCTCCATCAAATCACTCTTCCAAAATACTCCCTGGATTGCTTGAACTCATTCCGGAAGTCGCCCCGCAGCAGGCCAGCATTTGAAAACGGTATAGATGGTTTGTCAACTTTAATCCAGATCCCGCATTGCGGCGCCCGAACCCAGCAGCAGCATGCGCCGCAGCGATATTAGTATATGCCGGGATCTTGATACCAAACACCTTTCGCACTACGCACTGACCCGGGAGGTGGTTCTGTGCCGAGACATGGGTCACTTCCACCCCACGGAGACGAGCCACGACAAGCTTTCATCGCTACTAGTATTCCACAAGGAACTGCTGTTGCACGTCAGCAGGCCCCTTCACTGGGACAGCGATCATGTGGTGATTCTGAATGACAATTTGTGCTAGGTCTTCCTCGAACTTGTGCGCGGAGGGGTACTGGACTGTGTTCGGATCGCCTTGGACTTCTTCGACGCATCAATCAATCGTGTCGCGGCGTACATGATCGGGGCCGTGTGGGACAAGCTGTGTATAGATGCTGGCGTGGAGCCGAGCGGCGGCTGGTGGCTGAAGGTTCAAGCGTACGAGCAAGACGTGCTAAAGGCGAGAGCTTGATCCGTTTCGTGGGGACCTATGATCTGTGCTTCCTGATTGTGCTCATCAGTTTGTCCATTTGAAATTTGTGCTCGTAAAATAGAACCTTCAATCTCTAGATGATGCAACAGTGCAAGAAAAAACACACGTCTGCACATAGTCCTAAACCGGTTTTGCGGTTGTAGTGGCGTATTCGTATCATGAATTTCGGTTCACGTATGTCCGCCCTCTCGTGGGAGTCGGCGTTGAATTTTAAATAAACATGGCATGAGTTTTTCTTTGCGATCTTTGTGGCCGGTATGCCGACACGCCTGTATCGTGGGCATGGTGGGGTGGATGTTGCACGCTGTGCTTGTGGTGTCTGCCGACCCTCCTGATGACCTGAACTGGCCATCCTTCCGTGGTCGTTTCGCATGTGGCGTCGCAGCAGGTTCGGCACCCGTTCAATGGGACGTACAGACCGGGAACAATGTTGCTTGGTCGACGCCAATTCCAGGCCTCGGGCACTCCAGTCCCGTGGTATGGGGTGATCGTATCTTCCTGACCACGGCGGTGGCCGAGTCGGGAAAATCTCAGCTGAAGCCGGGCTACTATAGGGACATCGAGCCGGTCGAAGGCGACGGCAGCCACGAATGGCGGGTGCTTTGTCTTGATACCGCGGAGGGACGAATCTTCTGGCAACAAACCGTGCACACGGGCGTGCCGAAGACGAAGCGGCATCCGAAGTCGACCCATGCCAATCCGAGCTGCGCTACTGATGGCCAGTACGTGGTTTCATACTTCGGATCCGAAGGCCTGTACTGCCATGATCTTGATGGCCGCCTGCGATGGAAAAAGGATCTGGGGGTATTAGATGCCGGCTATTACCTGTCGCCGGCGGCACAGTGGGGTGTTGCCACATCGCCCGTGATCCATGGAGGTCGCGTCATTTTGCAGTGTGACGTCCAGATCGATGGGTTCCTTGCCGCTTTCGATCTCAATAACGGGTCGCAGATATGGCGCACACTTCGAGACGATGTGCCCACCTGGAGCACGCCGACAATCGATGTTCGCCCCGGTCGTGCACAGATCCTCGTTAACGGTTTTAAGCACATTGGAGGTTATAGTCTGGAAGAAGGGGTTGAACTGTGGCGCCTGTCAGGGACGGGCGATATCCCCGTGCCGACTCCCATTGTGGCCCACGGTCTGGCCTTTATCACCAGTGCCCACGGTGGCCTGCCGCCGATTTACGCTATCCGCCTTGACGCGGCAGGCAGTCTGACGGCAGGTCAGGCGAATGGGGCCATTGCCTGGCATAAGTCACGAGGCGGCAACTATATGCAGACTCCGATCGTTGTGGGCGATTACCTGTTTCTCTGCAGCGACGGTGGTGTTCTTTCATGCTTTGACGCTCGTACAGGCGTCAGGCATTTTCGGCAACGCCTACCGGTGCAGCAGACATACACGGCATCTGCAGTATCGGCGGGTGGATATATCTACCTGACGGCCGAGACCGGGCAGGTTGTGATCGTGAAGGCTTCTGCATCATTCGAGGTTGTGGGGACAAACAGGTTGGGCGAGACGACCATGGCCACGCCATCGATTGCGGCAGGGACGATTTACTTTCGGACAAGGCGCCATCTCGTGGCCGTGCGCCAGTGAGGTGGCGTATGCGGTGATTGAATTGATGGGTGATGACCGCTAGGAGCCGTACTCACTGTGACGGGCCAGTATCGATTTACTTACAATATAATGAGTTTGAACCGGCAGGAATGCAGGTCCGACATCCGCGTACCTTAAACAAAGACAGATGGACAAAGACAACATATTTGAATGCGAACCCATCCCCGACGACCTATTGCCGTGGGAAGCGAGCGTCTTCACGATCGAGAACGATGCAGTCTTCCTAGTCTATAGTACACGCGACGTGCCGGAGCTGTTTGGCATGGTATCGCGGGACCTTTGTCGCACCTGGGAAGC
>CAUZOD010000151.1:0-7030 GCA_963581115.1 Phycisphaerae bacterium
CTGTGGCCAGCAGGGTTACCGCGATGTTGGTGTTCTGGTAAGCGGGATCGACGCGAAGGCGGCGGATCTCAGCAGTATGTTCTTCATCGGATGCGACTCCAATCATGCCGCGCACCTGACCATTGGATTCCGCAACCCAGAAGTGGTGTCGCTGTTGGTCGAAATATGCATGATTGATGTGATCTATATCTGCCCCGGTATCGTTGGGTGCTGCCTGACCCACCAGTAGCCCATTATCGAACAACTTGTGGACCGTGGCGGCGTCTTGGGATTTATACGTCCTGACTATGAGGTCTTCTAGTGTCTTCATGAGCGGTTGGCCGACATGGCATCGATATCCACCTCGAATGGTGCAATTCCTAGCCGATAGGTTAACAGATCTGGGCTTGGCACCGTTGCTATCGGATATCCGATCAGGTAACAGGATCCAATAGGTGAATTAACTATATCTCATGTAATAAAATAAAGTTATCTTAATATATGGGCGGGAATCAGGTCCCGTTCCGGGCAGTGTATCCGGTTGGGCTGCGTATTACGCAGATCATCCACAGTCAAAAAACTGCAGCCGATCCGTCAAGGTGTCCAGCAGAGCTGCTGACCGTTTTCTGGCCCGAAACAGAGCGCCCGGATTGATCACGCGTGTGAGTCCGTTATGCCAATCGATTGCGCAATGGGTGTGCCCGTGGCAGAGGTAGCGGACCTGCTTAGCCATGGCCCGCTTCATCGGGGCTGGTTCATGTCCGTGGCAGAAGGCCAGTTCACCTTCTTTAAGTGGCAGTCGGCCACAGGGATGGTCCACTTGCACACCTATGCGATGTGCGTATTGGGCCAGCGGTGCTTGGTTCCAATCACAGTTACCGAACACGACATGCGCCTCGATTGCCGTGCCATTGGCGGCGCAGACGGCCAGGGTATCAAGTACCTGTACCGTGCCGATATCGCCTAGATGAATCAGCATCTCGGCCTCGTGAGCAACCAGAACATCCACAGCTTGATACGTGATTTCTGATCGGCCATGTGAATCCGACAGTAACCCAATTTTCGACACTTTCTTATCCCGATCACTTCTGGTCCCAGTGGATCATAACCCCGGTTACTAGGAAGTGGGGCCAGACCCTTTGTTTTGAACTGTTTGGTCGCTATGGGTGCAACCGCCTAGCGGGTCCATGCTACAGATTCGGTGGAAATATATTATCCTTGGAGGCGCCATGTCCGATATGCTCGCCCGTATCGTGGATAACAAACGGGCCGAGGTCGCCTCGGCGCAGCGGACATATCTATTGGACGAGGTCAAGGGTGCGGCGGAAGCGGCTCCGGTCCCTCGCAACTTTTTTTCTGCAGTCACACAACCTAAGAATCAGCTACGTGTGATCGCCGAGATCAAAAAGGCCAGCCCTTCAGCGGGCCTGATTCGGAAGGATTTCAATCCGGTGGTGATCGCCGAGGCGTACCATGCGGCAGGTGCCGCGGCGATTAGTTGTCTCACGGACAAGAAGTACTTCCAGGGCTCCTTGGCGTACATCGCTCGGATCAAGGCCGCCATTCCTCTTCCGGTACTGCGTAAGGATTTTATTATTGATCCGTATCAGTTGTACGAGTCTCGGGCGGCTGGCGCCGACGCGGTGCTATTAATCGCGGAGTGTTTGGAAGAGCATGAATTGGTTGAGTTGTTGGGTCTTGCCGCCGAACTGCAGATGACAACATTGGTTGAGGTACACGATGTGGAAAACCTCTTATCAGTACGCCCGCATATTGGTTCCCCGCATCTACAGTGCATGTTGCTCGGGATTAACAACCGCGACCTCAAAACCATGACTGTGGATATTGGCCACAGTCTCCGCATGCTGGAGTTGGTTGAAGACTTGGGTATTGTCGTATCTGAATCGGGTATTCGGACACCGAAAGACATCCGTCGGCTGCGCCGTGCGGGTGTCAATCGCGTACTGGTTGGTGAACACCTGATGCGTCAGCCCGATGTGGGGGCGGCCTTGCGAAATCTGATCAATGACGCACATGACCTTCTACTCTTTTAAACCTCCAGGTCCACAACGAGCCCATCATGGGGCAGATAAACCGCGTCGGGAAGCTTCGGTTCCAGATCAGCGTGGACGATATCGTGTGCGATGTGCGTCAGATAAGCCCGTTTCGGTTTCAGGTGATCGATTTGTTGCAGGGCCTGATCGACGGTGAAATGTGTTGGATGGTGGCGGTATCGCAGCGAATCTATTACTAGCACATCGAGGTCGGCCAGTAAGGGATATGATTCAGGTGGGATAGAGGATACATCGGTGCAGTACGCGAGGACGCGATCGGCGGTTTCGATTCGGAATCCGACGATGGGCAGCCGGCCATGCAATAGCCGCACAGCGGTCCAAGTTGCTCCATGTAAATCAAAGGGAACTCCAACGGTTACCTGGTAAGGGTTCAGCGTAGCGACGAACGAGGGGTTGATGTTACGGTGTGGTCGGAAGATGTACGGATAAATCTTCTGCAACTGCTCAAGCACGACGGTTTCGGCGTAGATGTCAATGGCCGTTCGCATGACTGCATTGAAACGGCGCAGGTCGTCGAGACCGAAGATGTGATCTGCATGGCCGTGCGTGAAGAGGACGCCGTCAATCCAACTGAGCTGCTGACTGACGGCTTGCTGCCGCAGTTCGAATGCCGTGTCGATGATGAATTGGCGGTGCCCCGCTTGCTTTGGATTGAATGCCGATGCTTGGGGTATGTCGGTCATGGATGGATCTGGATACCGCACGAGCACGCTCGGTCGGCGCCGTCGATCCCGTGGATCGCTTGACGTGCAGGTCCGGCAATCGCAGCCAATCATGGGTATCCCCGCGGATGTGCCGGTTCCAAGAAACACCAGTTCAAACCCCATGACAAAATTCTAAGGGTTTATCTGTGTCACGTCCGAGGGGGCCGGATAGATGGGTAAGAAAGTTGTGCTGTTGGACTTGGTGCAGGACCGCATTTGAAGGATCGCATTGGTGGGTGAAATTGTCAGATTCAATCGGCGCATGCAGCTATGGGTGTGGAATGGCGCATTGGCAACGGATTGTGTTGGCTTTTAACTGTGTCATGCCTGGATGGCCGGAGGATTGGGTGAATTCTTGACAGTAGTTAAGGCTGTTGCGCAAGCTGCTGCTTCATGTAATGCTCGGATCACTGGTATTAGCCATCGCTGCCGGGGTGTCAATCGCCTTGCGAGGCCCCTAGATGTGGCATACCACGTGAGTGCGGAGAATCCACGCTGTCCTCAGTGCGGGTACCTATTTACACCAGCTGGCGGGAGGTATCTATTCGGCGTGTGGATTCACGATTGCCGCGGACAGCACCGGGATGTGAACGAACGGTTTGTTTTTGGGAGAGGAAGCCCCGGTCTACGAGTCCGTTGTTGCGATCGCAGGGAGATCAAGATCGTTGATATGCCCACTGTTCAAATGTGCATGAGCCAGACCGGCGATCATGGCCGCGTTGTCTAGGCAGAGTTGCGGTACGGGGATTCGGACTGGCAGTCCCAGCCGATTGCCCAGTGCCGTGCCTCGCTGCCGCAGCAAGGAATTGGCACTGACGCCGCCACCAATCACGATGCTGTGCACTTCGAGTTGTACTGCAGCTCGCTGAAGTTTTTGGATCAGGGCATCTATGGCAGCATCTTGAAACGCCGCGGCCAGATCGCGACGTTCAACATCAGTCAGTTCACTGGTGGATCGAGCAAACGATGCAGCAGAACCACGGCCGGTTGGATGTCCACGTACCCGATACAGCAGCGCGGTTTTGAGCCCACTGAAGGAAAAGTCAAGACTGTCGGGTCCCAGCATCGATCGCGGTAGGGGATCGACGGCGAAGGCGTTGCCCGTTTGGGCGAGCTTGTCTAGGGCGGGTCCGCCCGGATACCCCAGACCGAGTATTACCGCGGCCTTGTCATAGGCTTCGCCGACCGCATCGTCGATGGTGCGGCCCAGAAGCTGCATCTGCTGGGGGCTGTGTACCAGGTAGATCGAGCTGTGACCTCCAGAAACAACCAGCCCCAGTGCAGGGTAGTCGCAGGTGGGATCTTCAGGTTGGTGTGGGGGTCGGGATTTGGAAGTTGCGTTTACGGTTCCAGGCAGGAGATCATCCTCATTGCATGGCGATGATTGACGCAAATATGCCGCCCACAGGTGCGCCTGAACATGATCTACTCCGATCAGCGGTTTTCCCGTTGACCAAGCCAGGGCCACTGCAGCACTAACACCGACGATCAACGATCCGATCAGCCCAGGCCGGTGACCGACTGCAATGGCATCGATATCTTCTATGGTCACGTCCGCTTCACGGATCGCTGCCTGAACAACCGGCCAGAGACGTTCGAGGTGAGCGCGGCTGGCGATTTCTGGCACCACACCACGATACTTTTCGTGTAGTTCATGCTGGGACCAGACAACATTGGATCGTATTTGTGTGCCACCGACCACTACCGCCGCGGCGGTCTCGTCACAGCTGGTTTCCAGGCCCAGGATGGTCATGGCGCCTGTGGCGGAGGGGGCAACCGGGTGCGACCAGGTCATGGATCCGGGGCCTCAGGTGCCGCGCCGGTTGAATCGATAGTTGTGGTATCCACTTCAGCCGTATCTGAGCCTTCGTGGGTGTCGGCATCAGCGTCAGACGGCGCTTCGGTTAGCTTCTGAAGTTCTTCATCTATTTTTTCCAAACTCTTGTGCAGGAGGTCGCGGCGACGCTGCAATGACTGACGTTTCTGGATCTTGATCAATTCCTCAACGCCCGAATCGCCCACCTGGGGCCACTGACCGGTTTCCAGCATGCCGTGGATCGCTCGTAGTGCTGCAGCCAGCTGTGGGTCCTTCAGCTCTTGCTCGATCCATTCGGGGCTGATTTCATCAACGGCGGTTCCGTTGGATCGCTGGACCCGGTCACGCTCGCGGCGCACGCGGATCATCTGCCCGATCTCGGTGGGTGACATCGCGACCCAGGCACCGGGGCTTGGGTCTACACCCCAGAGTTCTTCCTCTTCATTTTCAGGTAGGTGCCGATGAATATTGCGCCCCGATGGCAGGTAGTAATAGGCGTTGGTGATTTTCAGTGCGCCCTGATGATTCTCAAGCCGCTTGACAGTCTGAACGCTTCCCTTGCCAAAGGTTCGGGTGCCCACAAACAGTGCCCGTTCGTTGTCGGCCAAGGCGCCAGTGACGATCTCCGCCGCCGATGCGCTGGCCCCGTTCGCCAGCACCACGATGGGGATCTTGGGTAGAAGGGTGTTCTCGGTGGCCGTGTGGGCCGTTTCAGGCACAGCACGACCTTTTATGGTCACGATTCCGCGATCGGCTTCCAGAAACATATCACTGATCGCTACCGCGGCATCGAGCAGACCGCCCGGGTCGAACCGAAGATCCAGGATCAGCGCACGCAGTCCAGCATCACGAAGTTCAGTGAGCACCTGCTCAACGTCCGGCACCGTCTGAGCATTGAACTGGGTGATGCGGACGTACCCGATCCGACGGACATCATCCAGCAGGTAATTATAGTGCTGGTCAGGGTCTCGGATCAGCCCGCGAACCGTGTTGATTTCGATCACGCTACGGGTGATCGAAATCTGTTGTTCTTCTCCCATTTCATGGCGCACTCGGATGGTCACCTGTGTGTCCGCCTCACCTGTTAATAGATCCACTGCTTGTTCGGGTTTCATGCCCTCCGTGGTTTGACCTTCAATGTCGAGGATGACGTCGCCCGCAAGTACACCGGCCTTCCACGCAGGTGAATCCTCCAATGGGGTTACGATGCGCAGACGATTCTCAAACGGCTCGATCATCGCACCGATTCCCGTAAAGCGTCCGGTCATATTTTTTTCGAATCCAGGCAGATCTTCCTCGGAGAGGTACGTCGTGTGTGGATCATCGAGCGAGCGGATCATCCCCCGTACCGCTTCCTCGATCATTGTTTGCTGGTTAGGTTCGACCACATACTCGTGCACGAGCTGGTGGCGAACGTCGACGAGTAACCCGAGGTGATCCCACACGCTGGATTGGAGGGCCCGTGTGTCGGCCAGGAATAGGAGCAGGGCGGCCGCCAAAGCAATCAATATCAGCCTGCCTGCGATTGGGCGTTTCATGCGATCACCTCGTCAAAAAAGTCTTTGTATCGGCGGTTGGTCGTCCGAATTATACGCTTGAGGGCCCTGTTGCGTTCATTGTCGCGCAGCGGCGGTTTGGCCTATGCTGATGGAGATGATCCGTATCGGTCTGTTTTGGGCGGTGGTTGGAGCTTTGTGCTGGCGATGCGAGGCGCAGGTTCTCAGCGGTCAGTGGGTTGACCAAACGCAGCAGAGGATTGCCAAAGTCCGCCAGACCGAGGTCCGCGTTATTGTTCAGGGCCATGACGGTCACAATGCAGTCGGGGTAACGGTCACCATCCAGCAACAGCGGCATGCCTTTTGCTTGGGGTTTACCGTCGGGGAGCAGGGTCTGGACACCTTCGATCCGACCCGCCGGGTGCATCGGTGTTTTAATGGCCTGGCACTGGATCGGCTTTCGGCATGGAAGCGCCTGCAGCCTCAGGCTGCCCAGCGAGATCTTGAGACACTTCGCTCGACCGTGAGCGCGGCGCAGGACCTGCAGATGACCATACGCTGGGGTGGCGTGATCTCGGCGGATCTGGGGCGGTTACCCAACTGGGTCTCTGAGTTGCACGGTCAGGCGCTTTCGAGCGTTCTTGGCGCGCACGCACACTCAGTGCTCAAAGCGTATGGACATTCAGTGCAGCAGTTCGATCTTTACACCCATAGTCTCGATCATGATCTGGTGGAGCGATACTTGGGCGAACCGATGCTCCGTCGCCTGTTCGAGCAGGCCCATGCCGACGTCCCGGACGCTGCGATCTGCGTGCGATTTGAGGATTGCCTGACCGGCCGGAGGTTGCATCAGATGATTGGCCGCGTCACCGAGATGCGTCAGGCATTCATTCCTGTTGACATGGTGGCAGTGGAACATCGCACGAGCAACATGCAACTCCACTCACCGCTATCCCGGGC
>CAUZOD010000152.1:0-7003 GCA_963581115.1 Phycisphaerae bacterium
TGCACGTCACGGATTCACCACGATCGAACGTGAAGAGGGCTGTCAATATGCCCGAGCCATCGTGCTTTACGGCAATGTGCCTGTCCGGCCGCTTGATTTGACCGATCGTGCGATTGAGAAGCTTGAAGAAACCGGGGCGGATAGTGTTCAGAGTGTCTACCCGGTCGAGAAAATACATCCATACTGGATGAAGCGGATCGATGGTGATCGTCTTGAGATGTACGAGCCCAATAACATTTGCCGCCGCCAAGACCTGCCGCCAGTGTACATGCTGAACGGTGGGGTCATCGCGGTAATGCGATCCAGTTTCATGACAACTGTCGAGGGGAAACCACATGCATTCCTCGGCGAAGACCGCCGCGCCATCGTGACTGGCCCCAATGAAGTAATCGACGTCGATAGCCATCTGGATCTGCAAGTGGCCGAAACAATTCTTCTGCAACGCCAGATACCCAATCTTCGTGTAACCGGATGACCAAATTGCCACGAAGTCAAGCAAAACAAATCAGGATCGGATGATCGCGAACCGGAAGTCTGGGGAACTGTAACGCACAACTCTAAACTTCAGCCTAAGAATCCTGCGCTACCGGCAAAAAACGGGGCTATGTTTTTTTTAGATCTGCCTCGCCACTAATGATGGAAGCCACCTGACTGCAACCACATTGCTGCCAGATCGGCAGTCTGGCCTTCCAATATGTCAGTCAAATCTAGTAAAAATAACAATTTACATCGCATATCTTGGCGCGAATATTGCGATAACTTAACTTGGACACCACAGCTATGAACGTCAAGTACAAGGACTATTATCAATCTCTGGGCGTTCTGCGAAATGCTTCGGCCGACCAGATCAAGCGAGCCTATCGCAAGCTGGCGCAGCAATATCACCCCGACCGCAATAATTCTGCCGATGCTGCTACACGCTTCTCCGAAATCAGCGAGGCCTACGGAGTGCTGTCCGATCCGCAGAAACGCCCGCGGTACGACCAACTTGGCGATAACTGGAAAGCAGGCCAAGACTTCCGCCCACCCCCAGGTTACGAAACGTTTACTTTCGGCAGTAGAGGCCCCGGCGGCTTCGATGCTGGCAATGTCGGCAACTTTTTTGAGATGCTTTTCGGCCAAGAGCAGGGCCGCCCACGCGCCGGATTCGAAGAGTTGTTTGCCAGCACCCACCGCCCCAAGGGTGCTGGGCACAGACCGCCACAAGAAGCGATCCTGCCGATCACACTTGAGAAGAGTCATCATGGTGCAACTCAATCGGTCACACTACAAGTCCCAGATGGTGCGGGCAAAACACTGGAGGTCAAGATCCCCCGAGGCATCACGGATGGCAAAGTCATTCGCTTGAAGAACCAAGGCACCAACGGCACCGACATGCTTCTACGGGTGCAATTGGCTCCGCACCCCCAATACCGCTCCCAGGGACACGACCTACACACCGATCTAGCCATTACCCCTTGGGAAGCAGCCTTGGGCGCAACCGTAGACATCGCCACCCTAGATGGCGTGGTGGCTCTGACAATACCAACGGGCACAAGTTCCGGGCGGCGCCTGCGCCTGGCCGAGCGCGGTCTGGCCGGCCAAGGAGACTTACTGGTTACCATCCAGATCGCCGTACCGACCGATCTAGACCGCAACGATCGAGCTCTCTATGAACAACTTCGGGATGAATCAAGCTTTGATCCGAGGAGGAAGAAAGGCTAACCCATGGATACAAGTAAACTTACGCAAAAATCCCAAGAAGCCCTACACACAGCTCAAGCCGAAACAATGCGGTTTGGGCACCCAGAAGTTGATACTGAACACCTGCTCCTAGCGCTAATCCGACAAGACGCGGGCTTGATTCCATCGTTGCTTGGTCGCATGAATGTGGATCGATCTGTGTTGGTCTTAGACCTTGAACAGGATCTGGCGCGCCGTCCGCGCATTTCAGGCCCGGGCGTCCCGCTAGGTCAAGTGGCCATCACCTCTCGCCTGCAGCAACTGATACTGGATGCCGAAAAACAGGCTGATCGGCTTAAAGACGATTACGTTTCCGTCGAGCATCTCGTCCTGGCGATGCTGTCGGAGCATCTCGCTCATGGTGCGCGCCAGATCCTGGAGAAGCACCAGATCAACCGGGATGTGTTCCTAGCATTGCTTACCCGGGTGCGGGGCAATCAACGAGTTGCCTCCCCCACTCCCGAACAGACTTACGAAGCACTGGCTCGCTATGGCCGCGATCTGGTCGAACAGGCTAAGGCCGACAAGATGGACCCGGTGATCGGCCGCGATGATGAGATCCGGCGCACGGTTCGGATTCTCAGCCGCAAGACCAAGAACAACCCGGTTCTGATCGGCGAGCCCGGCGTAGGCAAGACCGCCATTGTGGAGGGCTTGGCCCAGCGCATCGTGCGTGGTGATGTGCCCGAAGGGATCAAAAATAAAACTATCTTTGCCTTGGACATGGGAGCCCTGATCGCTGGCGCAAAATATCGCGGGGAGTTCGAAGAACGGCTCAAGGCCGTTCTCAACGAAGTCAAACAGTCTGATGGCCGGATCCTTTTGTTCATCGACGAACTGCACACGGTCGTGGGAGCCGGCCGCACAGAAGGTGCGATGGACGCGGGCAATCTACTCAAGCCAATGCTTGCCCGCGGCGAGTTACATTGTATCGGCGCTACCACTCTCAATGAATATCGCCAATACATCGAAAAGGACGCCGCGCTGGAGCGGCGATTCCAACCTGTCGTCATTGAACAACCGACTGTGGAAGACACGATTTCCATCCTGCGGGGCCTCAAGGAGCGGTTTGAAGTGCACCATGGGGTCCGAATCCTCGATGGCGCACTGGTAGCTGCAGCTCAGCTCGCAAACCGGTATATCACCGATCGATTCCTGCCTGACAAAGCCATCGATCTTGTCGATGAAGCCGCGGCGTCGGTTCGCACCGACATCGACTCCATGCCGACCGAGCTGGATCGTGCCACCCGACGGGTAATGCAGCTGGAAATCGAGGAAGCGGCATTAAACAAAGAGCGTGACGAGTCGTCGAAGAAGCGATTGGCGTCGCTACGCCACGAACTGGTAGAGATCCGACACGATGCCGAATCTCTGCGCGCCCAATGGGAGACCGAGAAGGACGAGTTGGCCCGCGAGCGCGGCCTGCGCGAACAGATCGAGCAGGTCCGACGTGATATCGAGCAAGCTGAACGCCAGTACAACCTCGAGAAAGCCGCCCAGCTCAAGTACGGGACCCTTCCCGAATTGGAGAAAAAGCTTGCCGCAGCCGAGACTGACGCTTCAAACGTCTTAGAAGCCAGCCGCCTCGTACGGGAACAGGTGACCGACAATCAGATCGCTGAGATCGTCAGTAAATGGACACATATTCCGGTCGCCCGGCTGGTGGAACCCGAGCGACAGAAACTGCTGCATCTGGAAGATCAGTTACACGAACGAGTGGTTGGCCAAGATGAAGCAGTCCAGTTGGTTTCTGATGCGATTCTTCGGGCCCGAGCTGGGATAAAGGACCCAAGGCGTCCGATTGGTTCATTCATCTTTCTCGGGCCCACCGGCGTCGGCAAAACCGAGCTGGCCCGGGCCCTGGCCGACACACTATTCGACTCGACCGACAGCATTGTACGCATTGACATGAGTGAGTACATGGAGAAATTCGCCGTCTCCCGTCTGATTGGCGCGCCACCAGGCTACGTTGGGTACGAGGAAGGCGGTCAGCTCACGGAACAGGTGCGCCGCAAGCCCTATTCCGTTGTGCTGTTCGACGAGATTGAAAAGGCTCATTCAGATGTGTTCAATGTACTGCTCCAGATCCTCGATGATGGGCGAGTCACCGACGCCCAAGGTCATACCGTCAGCTTCAAAGACACCATAATCATCATGACCAGCAACCTGGGCAGCCAGCATCTGCTCGATAACTCCATGTCGGGAGCCGCAGCAGCCGGAGAGATCGCTGACTCAACGCGTCATCGCGTGATGTCTGAGCTTCGCGCCACTTTTCGACCAGAGTTCCTCAATCGGATAGACGATGTAGTTTTATTCAAACCGCTAACGATTTTAGAAATCGAGCAGATCGTCACTTTCCTAGCTGCTGAAATCCGCCATCGCCTGGCCAATCGTGACATTCACTTAAGCCTGACCGATGCGGCATGCCAACAAATCGCCAAGGCCGGATTCGATCCGGTGTATGGAGCTCGACCGCTGAAACGCTATCTCCAGCACGAGCTAGAAACTCGGATCGCAAGGGCCATTGTGGCCGGCAAGATCCCTGATGGCTCCCACGTAACCGTGGGCCAATGTGATGGCAAGCTAGATATCCAGATCCGGACTGCCGAGAAACCTCTGGCTGCTGCCGTTACGGGATGACAACAGAAGAACCGTGTGACATCGGCCAATCGAATTCTAGGGGTAAAATAGCGCGGCGGCCTTGTCCAAATCATGTTGCCGCCATGGCGCAAGCTACCTGCCCGCTGTTTCGGGGGGTGCGATGAAACGCCGATTCGCCATTTTGCCGCTTTTCACAAGCTGGGGCTTCACGCTCCTCGAACTGCTGGTGGCAATCTTGCTGCCAGCGCTCGGACGTACCCCGTGATGCAGCAAGAGCAATTCTGTGTCTGAGCAATATACGCCAACTCGCTGTAGCGATGACCCTATACACTGCGGATCACAACGGATACTACGCAAGGCCTACTGATTCGCCTGCAGGCCTGCTCGATCCAAAACAGATCGGAGGCGCAGTCTGGTTCAACGCCCTAGATCATTACCCGCACCTAGCACGGAAGGATTATCAAGACGGAAACACCGCTCAGCGAAACCAGGCACAATACAAACAAGATCCAATTTGGCTTGAACCGATCATCGCTGACGCTTCCCGGGGACAAAAAGGCAATCGCACAATTAAGATGAATGAGCATTTCAATACTGGCTCGCCCGCGATGGACGACTCAACCGGACCGTTTGCGCGAGATGCCGATCTGCGTCGTCGTGCAGCAATTGTGCTATTCGTTGACGGGAGAGCCCAAGATGTGCGCCCAAGCGACACTGGGACCGCAGGCCGATTTGGCTGTATTCCTAGTACCGTCGGGCTGCGCCACGGCACCAATCGTGGCGCCAGGCACAGTGGCAGCGCCAACGTAGTCTTTACGGATGTTTCCGGGCAGCTCGTTACACAGGCGGTGCGAACCGACTTGGCTGCGCCGGCCTGGCACCTCGACAATGCGGCTAATCGCAATGCGGACCTGCAACAATTGGCATGGCGTTTGAACATGCAAGGAGAACCGGATCAGTAAACATGATTTCATGGTCTGTCATCCGCAATCGTTATCCCATGTCAATCCTGACAGCAGCGATCGTCCTGATATTCGGGTCACTACTGATCGGTTACCAGGGATTGCGCGACCCCGCCGCTCGAGCACATAATGGCTCCGTCTGGTTCGTGGACCTGAACCATGGCGTACCGATCAAAATACCCCTGGGGACTGATTCCCCAACGGATCTATCTGCCGGGACACAGCCCGCTGTGCATCTGCTTGCCTTCACCTGCGCCAGCAATCCCCCGAACGATAAATGGCTCGGATACCTTGAGGCGCATGGGCACCTGGCATTCCCGTCAAGCCCTCCTCACCGGTCGCAGACGGGTGCACCCGGAGGCGGCCTCGTGCGGAGCCGAGCTGCGTGCCAAAGACCGTCAACAGCTGGTGGCCCAATATCAAGCCAGAGCCAGCGGGCCACCGCTATGGTTCGCCGCCAACAGCATTGAGAGGCTGAAAATCGTTGAAAAGATGTCCCGCACATGCGGCGGCTCCGAGCCGGTGGTGGTACTGCCAGAGCCATGATCATGTTTCAGACTTCCGCATAACCACTGTGGCCACAGATGGTCGGCGACTTAATCGCAGCCACAATCCCCTCGAAAATCTGGCGCATAGGGATCAGAGAAACTGCCAGTCGTCGCTATAGAGGGTATACCCCCAGAGTAGCGCATTGGTGATCCCATGCGACCAGATAATCGGGCCAAGCCCCAGACGTAGTCGTCCCCGGTTGGTCCACCATAGCATCACACACCAAACCAATCCGCAGGCAACACAGCCCGGCCAATCGCGCGGCATATGGCTGATGGTGAATACCACCGTTGATGCCGCCACCCCAAAAATACTCAATGCCCCCAGCGGAGTGGCGCGAAACTGCGCCACAAACATCGGCTCCTTGGCCGCAGCGTGCCGACCCCAATCGGTGTGCATAAACCAATCGCCGATCAAAGGCATGTCGTGCAGAATTTGCATTGCCCCGATCGCCGTCAATCTCGCACGATGAAAAATGCGTAAACAGAGACTCCGAACAAATAGCTCTTCGAACATGGGCACAACCAGTGACATCCCTGCCAAACGCAACCCCATTGAAAGCTGAAAAAATACTGGATTTGTCTGGCGTAGCGACTGGAAATCGTGGAGTTGGCGCCCGGGCGCACCGCTAGTCTCGAACCACGGCGACAAACTTGTCATTAGATACCCCAGCCCGATCCACGCGACACACAATCCGGCTGCGGTGGGTACCGCACTCCAATGAAATTTCCAATTTAATTCCGGCAATAGGCTGCGATATCGCCAGAACAGCCAAACAACCACGCCACACTGAATCACATACAGAGCGGGGTAAACAGCGGAGTGACGCCAAGAAACGGCTAGATGGCTCAATACGATAGACAGCGGCTCCACCATGGCGGTAAGCTCCGCCAACCGAGTAAGCCCCTCGTCCAACTCCATCACGGCCAGCCCCAGGATATAGATCATGAATGGTAGTACGCGAGGATGCCACTCGCTGAGGGCCATCCAATCATCCAGCTTTGCCAGCAATCCGCGTTTCGGTGAAGTAGATTTCGGTTCTGTGTGTGACAATCGCTGATTCCCTGTTTGTCTTCCGCGATTCGCCTGCCACCGATCGGTAATAAGTCCGGTGAACTTGGCCGCTACCATAGACCGATGGTGCAAACGATGCCAGCGCATCCAGCTAC
>CAUZOD010000153.1:0-6985 GCA_963581115.1 Phycisphaerae bacterium
TGGAGCCCGAGTGGGAAGTCAAACAAGGCCAATTGGCCCAAGCTGAACACCGATGTATGAATCATAACCCAATCGCTTGACCACCGTAGCACTGTCGGTCGATAATAGGATAGTGAAGAAGTCCTCGAGCACATCCGAGCTGCTGACGGTTGGCCTTTGTGCAATGGCTTTTGTTTGTGTGTTGTTGACGGCAGATGCTTCGGCTGCCAGTTTCTTTGGTCATCGGCAGTCAAACGGTGTGTCGCTGACTGAGCAGCGACGAGCACTCGCCGACTGCATCATCGAACAGTTGCAGCGATCCCAAGGGGTTGCAGCGGCCATCCTGGTTCCTGCACCGGAAACGATCAACTTGCCTTGCCGAACCCAATGGATCAATGCTGGCCTGGTGGCGAAGCCCGTACTAGCACTGGTACGCCCTCATTTGCTGGCCCGGCCTCCGCCTCTTGGCCGCCGTTTCTGAACCAACAGCGCGCAATTGTTTCGATCTTCTTCAACCCCGGCATCACCCGATGCCGAGTTTCGTGGTACCTGACTCGATTGTTCATCCCCAGACTACGGTAATTCAATCATGGTTATCCAATACATCAGCAAGCCCTTCACCAAGGTATTCGGTTCCCGCAATGACCGCCTGCTGAAGGGATACCACCGGCGTGTAGAAGCCATCAACACGCATGAACCGCAGGTGCGGAAACTTGATGACGCCCAGTTGCGGGCCAAGACAGGTCAGTTTCGCCATCGGTACGAGAATGGCGAGAGTATTGCATCCATGCTGTCAGAAATTATAGCCGTGGGCCGTGAGGCTATGGATCGGGCGGTTGGCATTCGTAACATTCTCAACCCCGAGCACGCCTTTGATCCGGAGCAATTGCCCAAATCGCTGGTCCCAGTCTACGAACGGGTTCTTGCTGAAGCCGGCTCACTGGATTCAATCAGCGAGCCGGGTTGTGCCAAGCCGGCTGAAGGCTGGATGGGTCAACGCGAGTTCTCCCTAGACCAAGCCCGGCAACCGGTGCCCGGCTGGATGCAGGTAGAGATCCCGTTGGAGTTGCATGAGGCAGTGCGCCAGTTGTACCCCCAGAGTCGACCTCCTTTCCGTGCACGTCCATTTGATGTGCAGCTGATCGGTGGAATCGTACTTGGCGAGGGCACGATTGCTGAAATGAAGACCGGTGAGGGCAAGACCATTGTCGCGCCATTGGCGTGCTATGTGGCGTGCGTCGAGGGGCTCCAGTGCCATGTGGTGACCACCAATTCCTATCTCGTGCAGCGAGATCGTGACTGGGTCTTTCCGTTTTACTACTGGCTGGGGTTGACAGTGGGAGCAATTCACCCCATTCATGTCCAGCCCCCGGCCCTCAAAGCCGAGGCGTATGGGTGCAACGTACTGTACGGCACGAACAGTGAACTTGGTTTCGACTATTTGCGTGACAACATGAAGCTGTCGGTCGAGGAACAGATGCAGAAACGTCGGGACTTCTGCATCGTGGATGAGATCGACTCGATCCTGATAGACGAAGCGCGAACCCCCCTGATCATTTCAGGTCCGGCTCACGACGACGCACCACGTTATGGGGTTGCCGACAAGATTGCCCGCCAACTGGTTCAGCTGCAGCAAAAATGGGACTTGATTAATCAGAAGGTCGAACAGGTCCAGCTCCAGATCAAAGGACTTGAGGGTGATATCCGCAACGCGCGTGACAAGTCGAAGATTCCCGCCTTTCGAGAACAGATGAAGCAACTGCAGGAACAGGCGCCCAGTCTGGAAAATGATCGCGACCAGTACACCCGGTACTACGAAATCGAGATGGAGAAGAAGGCAGCCCATCTGACGCATGAAGGGATCGCCGAAGCTCAGAAGCAGGCGGGTGTGGGATCTTTCTACGTCGGTAATAACATGGATTTCCCGCATCTTCTGGAGAATGCATTGCGGGCACACGTCGTCTACAGGCAAGACAAGGATTATGTGGTGAGAGAAGGCGAGGTCGTCATCGTCGACGAGTTCACGGGGCGGCTGATGATCGGACGGCAATGGTCGGATGGCCTGCACCAAGCGGTTGAATCCAAGGAGCAGGTCAAGATCAAGCAGGAAACCCAGACGCTCGCTACGGTCACGATTCAGAACTTCTTTAAGCTTTACCGGCGTCTGGCAGGTATGACTGGCACTGCCATCACCGAAGGAACAGAGTTCCATGAAATCTACAAGCTCGATGTGGTCTGCATCCCAACCAATGTTCCGGTGATCCGGAACGATCGAGACGATCTAATCTTCTTGTCTTCAAAGGACAAGTGGAATTCAATCTGTGATGAGATTAAACGAATGCATGATGTGGGGCGCCCGGTACTCGTTGGAACAACCAGTGTTGAGAAGAGTGAAGCTCTCAGTCAGATGCTTACCAAGCGCCACGGAATCAAACACGAAGTGCTTAACGCCAAGGTCGACCAAGCTGAGTTGGAGGGGAACCTTGTGTCCCAGGCGGGCGAACTAGGGGCCGTGATGATTGCCACGAATATGGCGGGCCGGGGCACGGATATTAAGCTCAAGCCGATTGATCGGAACATTCTGGTGAAGCACTGGCAACAGCGCAACATACTTCCGGCACGGGCACGTATCGATGAAACCGACGAGCAACTGATCGCCTGGGCGTACCGTCATCTGGCGGTGATGGAAGCTGGAATCAAGAAAAATGACATCGCCTCGATGTCAGATTCCGACTGCAAGCTGACGGTGCTGCGATATTGGGTGGAACACGATGCGTGGGTGCCAGCAGAAAAAGCCAAGCAGATGCTCCTTGTCCAGTGCATGGACGAACTCGACAAGCTTCCAGAATACCAGCGGCATCGCCTTGATATACCACATTCGACCGAGTCACTAGGTGGTTTACACATTGTTGGGACAGAACGGCACGAGTCGCGCCGGATTGACAATCAACTTCGTGGTCGATCAGGGCGTCAGGGTGACCGAGGCTCCAGCCGGTTTTTCATCAGTCTTGAGGATGATTTGATGAAGATGTTTGCCGGTAAAACGACGATGACGGCACTGTCAAAACTAGGAATGAAAGAAGGCGATGCCATCGAACACCGATGGGTGACCCGCAGCGTGCAGCGGGCACAGAAAAAGGTTGAGGAACGCAACTACGAGATTCGCAAGAATCTTTTGGAGTACGACGAAGTCATGGAGCATCAGCGCAATCACTTCTATGAATTGCGACAGGAGGTGCTCGAGGGGCGAAACATTGCTCCAATGATCTTTACCTACATTGCGGACGCGGTTTCTGATGCGGTGGAGACATACTTGGACGCCGAATACGTTCAGACTCAGGTTGCCGAATGGTGTCGCCAAACGCTTGACGTGAGTATCGAGCCGAG
This sequence comes from Phycisphaerae bacterium, assembly GCA_963581115.1. Lineage (GTDB taxonomy): Bacteria > Planctomycetota > Phycisphaerae > Phycisphaerales > Phycisphaeraceae > CAUZOD01. Next base: position 3,367 of record CAUZOD010000153.1, read on the forward strand.
CAAGTTGCATCTGGATGACCTTGAACCGCTTCAAGGAATTGTTCGCAATGAATCCCAGGGAGAAATTAGGCACATCGTTGATGTGACGCTTGGCGAATACATGTCGGATGATCTGAATCCCGACGAATGGGATCTCCGCGGTCTTTCCGGATGGGCAATGAGCCGGTTCGGAGTGGATCTCAAAGCCAATCGGCTCCGTACGATGAGCAGTCGTGAGGTGACTGATCAATTGACGACGGCGGCCATCGAACAGGCTCAACGCAAGGATCTATCCGGGTTAGCCAAGTTTCTCGACTCGCACTACGGCCAAAAGGAACTGGCTGCTTGGGCACGCAGCAAGTTCGGCATTGAACTGGTTCCGGAACAGTTAGAGCCACTCGAACCGGAGCAGGCGATCGAGCAGATCGTAACGCAGGCACGTGGCGCGTATGAACGTCGGGAGATCAGTTATCCGGTTGAGTTCATCCTTGATCTGGTCTTCCAGGGTGCGCAGCAGGACCGCCAATGGGCCAATGACCAACTGATCGGATGGGTTAAGCAGAGATATGAACTGAATTGGACAGTGGACGATGTGGGGACCAAGAGTGGCGAGGATCTTTACCGGATCCTCGCTGATGAAGCTGAGACATGGCTTCAAGGAGGCAAGCTTCAGCAGCAGGTCGCAGAGAAGGTCGCCCAATTTGCCGATGATCATAAGGCCTTGAGACAATGGTTTGAAAAACGTTTTGAAATGATGCTGACCCCAGAAGATCTGGGTTCGGATGAAGATTTGGAATCACTGGTGCTGGACAAAGCACGCGAGGCAATGCGTGTTGAACTGACCCAGCTCGAGCGTTTTGTGCTTCTGCAGATCCTGGACCAAGCATGGAAGGATCATCTCTACGGGATGGACCAGTTGAAGGATGCGGTTGGCCTAAGAGGCTATGCTGAGCGAGATCCACGTATCGAGTATAAGCGAGAAGGTGCGTCGCATTTCGCAGAAATGCAACGCAGTGTGCGTGATCGAGTGACGGAACTCATCTTTCGTGCGAGGCTTACTCCAAATGTGCAGTTGCGTAGTGTCTACGGCGACCATCAGGAAGCCCAGCACACTGCATCTCAGAGTACCGGTGTGGGAGTGGCGCAAGCAGCGGCCACCACGGCGTCGGCCGGGACCTCCGCTCAGCGCGAAGATCTGGCGGCGGCGGAGCGAGCCGGAGACGGTCAGAATGGCTCGGCAATGACGCGGAAGCAACGCCGCGCTGCTTCTGCCCGAGATCGCAAGACCACAGAGAGCCCAGCGTACAAACAACGTAAACGCAAAAGACGCTAGTTGTCCGGGATGAATCTTCCAGATGAGTACACACGACAATGAGAAACCACTAGTGACACCCCGGCGATGGTGGCGCCGTGCGGCACCGATCGTTGTAGGACTGGTACTGGGATACCTAGCCGCCGGGTATCTTCAGCAGTACCTGCCTGGCACTACTGTCAATGCAGCCCGAACCGTGCCGGACAGTACGCCTGGAGATGAGCTTGGTGCAGCCAAGACAGGGCGCTAGCCCGACGAACAAATCTGCAATAGTGGCGATTGTATTCAGTCGTTTCGGTCAGATCAGGAAAACTGCGGTGAGTCCTGGCACCGCGGGCCCGATTCACAGTAATTGGGATATTACAGTGTCAGCTACGAATAAGCCCCGATCAGTCAGGCGTATATGTGTGTCGGTTTTTTCCAGCATTGCGGCTTTGATCATCTGCTGGATCATCTGGCCTCGCGGGCTCACCGGCTGGACGTGAGAATCGATCCAGGTGCGGCAGATTCCTTCTCGCATGCGAAGTCCGAGCATGATACGCTCTCCGATGCTCTGCTCGGGCTTGAGTTGTTCATGATCTACCGTTGGAGGAGGAGTAGAATCAGCAAGATATCGCCCGAGATGGGGCCGATTCTTCCATCGCCGACCAGCAACGTGGCTTGCTGCCGCAGGCCCTAGGCCAATCCAGTTGGCGTTGTGCCAATAAAGCAAGTTATGTAGGCAACGCCGTGCCGATGGATTTGGGCGGAAGGATTTTGGATCATCTTGACGTGGCAATAACATTGATCCAGATACCTCTGTTGATATGGGGTTGGGGTATTTGGCCGTGGTATTGCACGGACCTTTCCGGGCCCAATTACTGATCTCGTAGTGCTCGAATCCCGAAGCCGCCAGGTGCTGAATGACCTGCTGGTACATCTGTCGTTCCAGGGATTCATCTACCGGTTGGACCTTGCCTTGTCGGAGCTTTTCATGCAGGGGCGTATTTGGTTCAAATATCAGCGAATAGTACGAAAGGTGCTGGGGCTCCAGCGCCAATGCCTGTTCCAAATCTGCCTGGAGCATTTCTAATGTCTGACCGGGAATTGCGAAGATCAAGTCTAGACTCAAATTTTCAATTCCAGCCTGCCGCACCCGGTCCACCGCACGATGTACGGAGGCTGGGTCATGCCAGCGTTCGAGGCGTTCTAAAGACTTCGGGTTAAACGTTTGTACACCGATCGATACTCGATTGATTCCCCCATCGGCAAGGCAATGCATCAGGTCCTGCGTGACTGTTTCCGGGTTGGCTTCGATGGTGGTTTCGATGACGTCATCCATTGCTCCCGAGCGGCGTAAATGCATCAGCAATCGTTGCCACAGTTCAAATCGTAATAACGTCGGCGTTCCACCGCCGAAGAACACTGTCTGTGGCCGCAGATGTGTTGATGACACTCGAAAATCGAACTCGGCGATCAAGGCATTGACAAAATCATGATGGCGATTGCTGCGGGCATCCGCTCGGTCAACAATGCTATAAAAGTCGCAATAGTGGCACTTATGAAAACAGAAGGGCACGTGAAAATATAGCCCATCGATACATTCTTGTGGCCGGATTGCGACAAAGTCGTCGGTTGGATCGCCTTGAACCAATTGAGCGATGGGTATAAACTCGCGTAATCTCAATGCACGGGTCCGTGCTGGAGTGATGGCTGAAGGTATGGATGTTTCCATTGTTATGTTCAAGGCCGATGGCACGAAACGGGAGTTTCCGATTCTCGTGGACCGATTTGTGATCGGACGAAAGAGCAGTTGCGATCTACGGATTCCACTGAGCAGCGTGTCGCGGCAACATTGTCAGATCGAGCGAGAGGGCAAGCAGATCAAGCTTCACGATCTTGGTTCCAGCAACGGCACATACCACAATGATACCCGCGTGCAGGAAGCCCTGCTAGCAGCGGGTGATTCGTTCACAGTCGGTCCGGTGATCTTTACGGTAGTTATCGACCACAAGCCAATCGATATTAAGCCAGTACGGACGACACTTCATGGGCCCACATCGGATCTGGAACCAAAAGGACCTTCGGTTGCGATGGCGAGGGATGATGACACTATCGGCACGCCCCATCCCGAACCACATGCCCCGACGATAGACCTTGCCGAGGCTGATGCCGTTCAATTTGACATCGACGATCTACTCAGTGATGACCGGACGTAGTCGGAATGGTTCACCAAACATTTGTTGCATAAGCCGACTATGAGCTGAGGTACTTTAGTCTTGGCGGATAGATGTGGCGTGTTTCAATAAGCCTGCAGTGACGGGCATCGATCAGGTGAAAGATTCAGGC
>CAUZOD010000154.1:0-6977 GCA_963581115.1 Phycisphaerae bacterium
TGGAGAACTGCCCGCGCCACCCATGATTGCAATGTACAACACCATGGCGACGACGAGGCCGATCTTGACCGGTGCCACTTCGAGCATGCGCCGGGCCCGGGACTCACATACGAATTGGTACATCCAGATAGCCAGGCAAATCACGGCAGCCAGAAGTGGCAGGCGAGGGTCGGACCATCCGGCAGTACAGATTCTCGTGACGATGGTTGCGGCATCTCCAAGGTTTTCAGCGCGGAAGAATATCCATGCGAAACTGACGAACCCGAAGACCACCAATTGCTTGACGAACCGCGGGACACGGCCGATGTAAAATTTTGACCTTTCCAGTTTCCGGGTGGCAATCATGCCTATGGCGTGCAACGCACCCCATATCACGAAGGTCCACGCGGCGCCGTGCCACAGCCCGCATAGCAGCATGGTGATAAGAAGATTCCGATAGATCGCCCTCGGGCCACGGCGATTGCCTCCCAGTGGGATGTAAACATAGTCACGGAACCAAGTCGAGAGGCTGATGTGCCATCGATGCCAGAAGTCATCCAGTCCGGTGGCGAGATATGGGTTGTTGAAGTTGATCATCAGGCGCAGACCGAGCATCCGAGCCACGCCTCTGGCCATGTCCGTGTATCCGCTGAAATCAAAATAAATCTGCCAGCCGAAGGCAAACGTTGCTAGTGCCAGCGACAGGCCGTCGGCGTGATCAGGCATGGCATAGATAGGGTCGACATATAACGCCAGGTAATCGGCGAGAGCGATTTTCTTGAACAGTCCCACGATGAAAAGTGATGCGCCGTCCGCCAGGTCCTTCGAACAGATCTTTGGTCGGCCATGGAGTTGGGGCAGAAGGTTCGCTGCCCTTTCGATGGGGCCGGCGACTAACTGGGGGAATAGCGCTACGAAGGCAGCAAACCGAACGAAACTCCGTTCTCTGGTGATGGTGCCGCGGTAAAAGTCAATGGTGTAGCTCATCGACTGAAACGTGTAGAACGAAATGCCGACAGGAAGCAGGATCCCGGGAGCCGGAATACCAAACGGTGCGTGGACTGCGGAAAGAAATCCGTTCAGATTGTCAGTGACGAAACCGCCATACTTGAAGAACCCGAGCAACAGCAGATTGTTGACGATGCTGGCAACGAGCCACCGTTTCTTGTGGCTGCTGTTTTCCATGCGATTTACGACAAAGAAATCCAGTGCCGTTGAGTACGCGATCAGGAGCAGGTAGAGCGGGTTCCACCATCCGTAGAAGAAATAGGAGCAGATGAGCAGCCAATGCAGGTGATACCGAGTTCGGCGCAAGCAGAGGTAGACGAAGTAGGTGATGACGAAAAAGAGTAGAAAATTCCAGGTATGGAAGAGCATGTGGCGTCACTCGATGATCCGCCCGGCGGCAATACGGGGGGTAGATTGCGAGTTCCTTGAAAATATAGTGCTCAGCTCAGTTCATGGAAAATGTGGATCAGTGGGTGCGGACTCTGGCCACGAACACGCTGTTGTCGCTGCCGTGCTTTTCGCAGCGGGTCCCATCGAAATAATTCGGACCGGTCGTCTGCATCCACTCGGTCACCGTTACCCAGGATTCATTTTTGCTGATGGGCGTGATGCCGAAGTTCCCCAGTCGAGCCCCCCGTTCTGGCACCAGAATCTGCTCGGAGTCACGAACGAGGCAGAGCCGATCTGCATCGAATCTTCCGATGAACAGCGGCGCCCGATGGCGCAGAACATGGCCATTGTTGGCTCCCCGGCGCGTGTATACCAGGTAGATCTCTTCCCCCATAACCAGCCAGTGGGTCTGGGTGTTGTAGCTGCCCAGTTCACTGCCGTCATCGAATTTGAGGCGATCCGGTGTGCCGAAGTGCAGGCCGTTGTCACTGGTGGCCAGGTAATTGTGGTCATCATTGCGCAGGGTTATCAGGTAACGGCCGCCAAAGAAGATCAGGGATGGTTCGGCGAAACCGCGTCCGGTGGGTAGCGTCAATGCGTCTCCGTGTTCCAGGTAGGTCAATGTATGGCCGTTGAAGGCGCATCGCATGACCAATGACACGTCCTGTGATTGGTGGATACCGTGTGTTGTTTCGCGCAACGCCGTGTAGGTTGGCAGCAGAATCTGGCCGTCATCGAGATCGACGCGCTGAGTACTGCCCGCTCCTTCCATGAAAAATAACTCTTGATCGGGGGTTTCTAGTTTCTGGAAGGCAGACCAGCAACGCTGTACAGGGTCGTACACGCTGTAGGTTGTATCCTTCGGGCGAGGATGGGGTTCGAGGTTGTCATCGATGTAGCGCACCGTGTGACCCGTGCCCAGGAGCACACCTGTTTGGGCATGCCAGGTCGGCCAGAAGTCACTGACTCCCTCTTCGACACCGCCAGGCAGGGACCGCCGGGCGAATGCCTCACCGTGGTCGTTGGGGCCGTCCCAGGTTTGTCCCCCATCATCAGTGCGCATGTCATGAATCGGATAGAACACGTCGTCGCCGGTCAGGCGCATCGCATGCATGGTGAGTACCATGGAGTAGGGATTACCAGCGCCGTCAATCGAACCGGGAATCATTCCGGCTCGGGCGTGTACCCAGCAGGTCTTGCGGTCGTAGCCACTATGTATTGCCTTGGTATCGATGGTCAGCATATTGTGTTCTCAGAGGCGTGGTTTGGTTATGTTGAGGTTTTATGTGCAGTCCAGATAGAATTCGAAAAAAGATGGTAGGCGAGCAATCTCCTGGAGCTTTGCTTGGAGCTACTGTGGTACTTCAAGGATCGCGCGGACAGGGGAGCACATTGCTCCACGTATCTTCAGCGGCAGGCAGAACAGTCGACCCCGGGTAAAGGTGTTCTGGTGGATGTTTGTCACCGGTGCCAAAAGGTAGCGTACATGGTCCCAGAATGCCTGCCAGGGAAATACCGGTTGGAGTGGATAGTCGAACCGGGGAATGTCGGCACCGAGTAATCGGGGTTTCTTCGCAAAGATCCATCGGGCAGCTTCGGCCGTGATATAAGGGCTGGCATCCATGAAGTGTGTTGCGTGATGCCAATGTCTGTCCCATCCGGTTGCCAGTAGCACTGCGGCGTTTTCGGGCACCTGGGTGTCTAATGCTTCTAATTCCTGCAGTGTGATCGGTTCATTGTCTGCCTTGGTGTCCAGGCGTAGAACGACGCAATCCATGATAAATTCACCGATCGGGTAATCAGTGACCGGTGGAGCGCTCTGATCGACATGGGCCTTGGTCTCAATGTAGGTGCCGCTCTGGCCGCTTAGAAGGAGTTTTTGGTTGTAGACGGGCGGCCCATCTCGCATCTCGGGCGGTTGCGGGATATCGGTGATGGTGGCACCGGGATAATTGGAAACCGACTGCCACATCCCGGTTTCGATCCAGCCGCTGATATCTATATAAGGCATGTTAAATCCACGCATACTCTTGCAGGAGATCAGATCTCATCGAGGATCGCGTCAAACTGTTCGACGATCTGCTTGAGAGTACCGATTGAACGGTTCCCGCTGGAAAGAACAAGCGTGTCGTCGAAGCCACCACATCGCAGGATCGAAACCAGTTCCTTTATCTCGGCGTTGCCATGGCCCAGGGCGGCTGGTGTCCCGTCAAAGAGACAGTCCTCGACATCGAGTTGTTTGAGGTAACGGCGAGCCTTGGATTCGTTGAGGCTATTGAGAAAAGGGTTTTCGCCGCACCGGGCGAAAGCGCAGGGGCTCATTGCCAGGCCCACGCCTTCAAGGCGATCGAACAATGCGCCCACTGCGGCTGCACCATGGATCACATTACTGACCAGTACATCCAGACCACCCGATTGGGCCATGGTGATCGTGGCTTCCGCTTCGCCTGTCAGGGGAATGACCAGTCGGGGAATGGCCAGTTCCTTGGCAATCCGGCACAGGGATTCCGGCTTTGCGGGCACACCAGCCGTGCGCAATGCTGTAACGGTGATATTGCTTTTGGTTAGTTGTTCAACGATGGCGCAGAGGGCGGAAGGTTCCATGCGCTCTAGGGGTGTGGCTTGGACCAGGTCCAGTTCAATATGCCGCAGGCCACAGGCATTCAGGTTCTCGATCATTTCGGGTACGTAGCGTCCCGCCAGCGAGGCTGACGCGGCCAAAATAAAAGGTTCATTTTCCAGTCGGTGCCGCCGTATGGCGGCGCGTTGGCTGACGCAGTCGGCACAGTTGGGATTCTTGCAGAGCGCGTATGTGGGATCTTGTTTCCCCAGGTCTTGGCAGAAATCGATCAGTTCACGAGCCTTCATTGTTCGCACTGTTGCCTGGCCAATGTGCACAATCCGGGTGATGCCAGCCTTGCGCAGTCGTCGGTCCAATCCGATGAAATCGCGGTGTGGGCCGGGGTAATGCCTGAATGTTCTTGTTCGTGCGGTTTCGTCAGACTGAAATTCAAAGACCTCTTCACTGAGATAGGGAAGTTGCAGCAGTGCTTCAGCGCTGTGCAGGGTAGTGTTGCGGTCCTGATCTACTCCGAGCAGGCACACCCATCCTCCAGCTTCAGCCAGTCGGGTGTACGGTGTGTTTTCGCCATGTGCCGTTTTCGCGAGGTGATGATCGTGACAGAGTTCATTGGCGCGAGGCCCAATGGCGGCAATTCGCCCAGGAAGTTGAATACTCTGGATGGCGCGAGGGTCGTTGCGGATGAGACGACAGATTGCGCCGAAGTCACCAAAAGCGGGCACGGCCAGTGTGCCGGTCTTCCCGAGCACCGTGAAGAAGGCGTCGATCACTGTTCGCGGCCCACCTTCAACGATGCCCATGCTCCAAACCGAGCTATGCAGAAGAACGGTATCTCCTTCACGGATCTCCGCATTGCGGAGCCCGTTTTCGATCTCTTGCTTTGTTACGGTAAGGCGGGTCGGCATCAGGCGAAGTCAAGATGATAAGACTATTCGTGAAGAAATTGTCAGGACAAGGTAACAGAATCAGCTGGATCAGACCTGATCCAGTGATGGATACAGTTCATGGAAGTGAGCGACTGGTGCGAGGCCAACCACGTATGGTGATTGCGGTGGTATGCTCAAAGAGTCAGATTCTGAATTTCTCGCTCGATGTCTGCAATTTGTGGGATACAGGCGTTCTCCAGGGACTTGGCGAACGGGATCGGCATATCTTTTCCCGCCAGGACATGCGGAGCACACTTGAGTGCTGTGAAGTCAGCTTCTACAACGCGGCGCACGATGTCGGCGCCCATGCCGCAGCGCCCGGGTGATTCATGTACGACCAGCAGGCGCCCGGTCTTGCGAACCGATTTGAGCACCGTATCCAGATCGAATGGATCCAGTGTCCGGGCATCGATAACCTCACTGCTGATCCGTCCTTCGAGGTTTGCCGCCGCTTCCAGGACGCGGTGGACCATCAGGGAGTAGGAAACGATTGTTACATCCTCGCCCTCGCGTCGCACAGCCGCCTGGCCCAGTGGTACTGTCCAGGTTTCCTCGGTGATCGGTTCTTCCAAGTCGTACAGGACCTTGTGCCAGAGGAACATGACCGGGTTGTTGTCTGCAATCGAAGTCTTGAGTAAACCCTTGAAGTCATAGACAGTCGAGGGCATGACGACCTTCAGGCCAGGCAGATGGCAGAACCAGGCTTCGAATGATTGCGAATGCTGGGCTGCTTCGCATGTGCCGGCGCCACAAGGTGCGACGATGGTCATCGGCAGTTTGAACGCACCGCCGGACATGAAGCGGACCTTTGCGGCCTGGTTGACCAGCGGGTCCATGCACACCATCATGAAATCGACGTACATGATCTCGATTACCGGCCTTAGTCCTGCCATAGCCGCTCCGGTGCAGGCGCCCATGATGGCGGCCTCGGACAGGGGGGTATCGAAGACACGGAGCTTGCCGTATTTCTTCTGCAGCCCCTTGCTCAGGGCCCAGACCCCGCCGTAGGCGCCCATGTCCTCTCCGAATACGACGACGGATTCGTCATCGCGCATTGCCTCGTTTAGAGCTTCATTCATTGCCTGGATCGGCTTGAGGGTTCGTGCCGTGGCCATTTCAGTGGTCATAGAGCATTCCCTCAAGTTGTGCCGGGTCGGGCATCGGGCTGCTCTGCATGAATGCAACGGCATCGTCGATATTCCGTGTTTCTTGTTCACGGATTTTCTCGAGACCAGCCAGATCGGTGACTTTGGCAGCGATCATCTGGTGCCCGAGGCGGTCGATGGGATCATTCTGATTCCAATACCGGCGCTCCTTGCCGGGGCGGTGCTCGGGGATCACCATGCAATGAGCGCGATGACGATACGTTTTGAATTCGATCAAAGTCGGACCACCGCCACTGCGAGCCCGATCGGCCGCCTCCCGGGTGGCTTCGGCCACCGCGCTCAGTTCGTTGCCATCGACGATTGGTCCGGGAATGCCGTACGCCTTGGCTCGATCCCCGATGTTCTCAATCGGGCAGTTCATGGAGACATGTGTCGTAGCGGCATATTGGTTGTTTTCACACATAAACAGAATGGGCCAGTTCATGATTGCCGCCATGTTCAGCGATTCATGGAATGCGCCCTGTGACGCACCGCCATCGCCAAAGAAGACCACGGTAACCTGTTTCGTTCCCCGCATGGTGGCCGCGTAGGCCGTCCCCAACGCCAGTGGCATACCACCACCCACGATGCCATTTCCTCCCATGAAATTCATCTCAGCGGCAAACAGGTGCATCGATCCCCCGTATCCGTGTGATACACCGGTTGCGCGGCCGTGGATTTCAGCCGTGATTTTTTTCAGGTCGATACCCTTGGCAATTGCGTGTCCGTGGCCGCGATAGGTGCTGAACACATAATCGTCGGGCCGCAACTGGCTGAACGCGCCGACAGCGATTGCTTCCTGGCCTTCTGAGGAATGCAGGGCGCCAGGAAAATCACCGTCCTTTATGCGGGCGGCAAAGATTTCAATTGCTTTCTGTTCGAACAATCGGATGCGCACCATCGTGGCATAGATCTGTTTGAGTTGGTCGGGATCAAAGTGCATGGATA